>NZ_JBAKFX010000006.1:0-140931 GCF_037577855.1 Dethiothermospora halolimnae
AAAGAAACTGAAACCACCTGATATAGTGCTACTCATCCAAAGAAATATCTTGCCAATAAGACCTGGACGCCATGACCCTCGCAAAGTCAAAGTCCAAAAACCTGTAAGTTTTCTCTATCGAGTAGCATAATCATTCACATTCATTGTATCTCAAATTTTGGCAGATGGCAATCTGTCTTTTTAGTATGTCATAAATTTGTTATTTACTAAAGAAAAGAGAATCCAAGACAGAAATCAGTTTATTTTCTGTCTTGGATTCTTTAAAATATTTCTTAACTTAATGACATTGACCTTAAGGTCTCTTATTTTCTTCCCTTTTTTTATGAAATTGATCTCAAAAGAAATGTTACACAATTGTTAAAATTTTAAATATTCTGTTAATTACTTTTTTGTCATTGAAATGATATAATAAGAGAATAAAATAATATATATAATATGATAAAAAACATATTATACAAGGGGGACTAATATGAAGAGTAAAAAATTTGGGATAAGAACTATTGGGGCAATAATTATTGTAACTGTTGTAATAATAGGGTTTCATACTTATAATAATTTGAAAATTCAGACTTCGACTTTTGACGAAAAATGGGGAAGGGGAGTTGAAATAGGGGAAAGTGGTCTTAATAGATCACCATTGATATCTAATATTGAGAATAATATATTGGTATTAACATTTACTAGGAGTGGGAACATAAACTATTATTTAATAGATGAAAAGGGGAGTATTTTAAAGAATGACAGCATGAAGTTAGAGAATTTTAATGCAAATAAAAGTTATGATATATACCTTGAAGGAAATAACCTTTTCTATTTAAAAGATAATAAGGTATATATAAGCAAGTTTGATGAAATATCAGGGTTTAACGAAAGTAAGGAAATATTAACTGGAGCTTCAGGTCTAAGAGTAGATGAAGTTTTAGGGGAATTGTTAATACAGACTTATGGTAATGATGATAATAAAATAACTATTTCTTCATTTAAAGATAATAAAATAGCTGGGGAATTTTCATATAAAGTCAACAATGAAATAACCGATGCTTTTGTTAGACAGATTAATGATCAAAAATATTTGTTTTTTTCAATTATGCCCGATGTTAACAGAAAAGAGTTGCATATAGGAAAAATTATTAATGATAAGTTAGAGGATATTCATATGGTTGAAAATAGACCTGTATCTAGTTATATGGATTTTAAAGATATTAATGCAGTAACTATAGACGAAAAAATTTACTTAGGTTATACTACTACTCAAAATGTTAAAGGCATAACAAATAAGTTTAAAAGGTTTAAGATAATTGATGGTAATACACTAGAGGTTTTGAATTCGAATTATATTAGCGAAATAAAACTACAAGGAATCCTTGGAGATGAATTTCAATTTGTTAAGTTCGATGATAAAGTAAATATTTTCGGATCATCTATAAATAATAAAAGTAATTATTCAGAGATGCGGGATATTTTTAGAGTAGAAATCAATAATAAAGGAGAATTATCAGAGCCATACTATATATCAAATACAGAGAAAATATCTAAAAAGCCAAAATTTTTAAAAAGCAGTAATGGATCTTACCTATGCTGGCTAGATAATGGGACAACTAATGATAGATTAATGATAAATAGTACAAATAAAAACTTTATCAAAGAAAGCAGGGACTTTACAAAGCATGATTTCTTTAATTCCACTACTAAATCATTAATAGTTCCATTTTATGCTATAGCCTATATATTTTTTAGGGGAATAAATATCATTTTTGCAGTGGCAATTGCATATCTAATACTTGGATTTACTATTAGAAAGTTAAAAGTAGACAGCGATAAGATTAAATTTATTTGTTTTGCTGCTCTTTATGTAATTTTAAATTTTATAATGTTCAAAAACGATTTTTATAGATCAGGGTTTATAACTTATATGCCCCGTGCTTTAAGTTTTGATTTTGCAAGGTATATAATGCCCTTATTAATAAACTTGGTGTCATTTATTATTATGTCATTATATTATACAAAGGATAGAAGGGTGAACTATCTAGCTTATATTGTAATGTTTATTGGTATAGATATATTTTTAAATTATTTGATATATGTACCTTTTATAGTAAGAGCTCAGAAAGGATTTATTATTTAATAGTTATAAAAGATTTTTAATTATAAATTTTCATAGATAGGTTTTGAAAAAACAGATAAGAGCCTCTTATCTGTTTTTTTGAAGGAAATAGAATTAAAAGATAGAATATATAGTGTAGGTAAATAATGAAATTAAGTTAAGGAAGTGGTATAATGGGTAAGACAAAAATAATAGCCCATAGGGGAGCTTCTGGTTATGCTCCGGAGAATACTATTATAGCCTTTAAAAAAGCTATAGAAATGGGAGTTGATGGGTTAGAGCTTGATGTACAATTATCCAAAGATGGTGTTGCTGTAATATGCCATGATGAAAAGGTGGATAGGACTACAAATGGAACGGGTTTTATAAAAGACTTAACCTTAAAAGAAATTGAGGAACTAGATGCAGGAAGTTGGTTTGACGAAAGATTTTGTGGAGAAAAAATTCCTACTTTAGAAGAATTAATGTATTTAATTAGAGATGAAAATATATTACTTAATATAGAAATAAAAAATAATATAATCCAATATGAAGGAATTGTAGAAAAGATAATAAAAATCATAGAAGGATACAATAAAGAAAAGGATACAATAATATCATCTTTTAATCATAATAGTTTATTAAAGGTAAAAAAAATAAATAATAATTTAAAAACTGGGGCTCTATATATGTCAGGACTAGTTGAACCATGGAATTATGCTAAAAGAATAAATGTAGATGCACTACATCCATTCTTTTATAACATAAAAAAGGAGTTAGTTAAAAAATGCTTAGATAATGAAATCCTAGTAAACCCATTTACTGTAGATACACATAAAGATATAAGAAAAATGATAGATGCAAAGGTAACGGGAATAATTACCAATTATCCTGATAGAGCCAAAAGTATTATTAAAGGGGTGTGTGATTATGATTAAGACTAATATTAAGAATCTAGCTATTCAATCTGTACAAGGCAAAATTCATCATCCAATGGCATCTTTTCCCTATAGAATAAGCCATGAAGGAGAACCAAATGTTTTACCGGCAACTGGAGGTATAACTTATAATGTAAAGATTGGAGATTGTGCTATGGGATGGGCTGGAGATCATATTGAACCAGGTGTAAGTATAAGAAATGAGGATAAACATGAAAATGGAGCCCTTAATCTTTTAGCATGTATTGGGAATGAAGCTAAGGTTATAACTGGAGATGGAAAAGGGGCCAAGGGATACGTAACGGGGATTCATGGAGGAATTAATCATGTTCTAATATATTTTAGGGAAGAAGATTTAGAAAGAATGTGTGTAGATGATAAAATACTTATAAAAGCCCATGGACAAGGACTTAAGTTAATAGATTATCCAGATATAAGAATTATGAATATGGACCCCAAATTATTGACAAAACTAAGAATACAAGATGGAGATAATGGTAAAATTAGAGTACCAGTGGCTAAAAGGGTACCTCCCTATCTCATGGGTTCTGGCATTGGGTCATCAACAGCCTATAATGGAGACTATGATATTATGACAGCTGATAGGGAAGCTGTGGAAAAATATAAATTAGGCAGTCTGAAGTTTGGAGATTTAGTCATTTTAGAAGATTGTGATAATACATTTGGTAGGGGATATTTAAAAGGTGCAGTAAGTGTTGGTGTTGTCGTCCATAGTGATTGCATAAAAATGGGACACGGTCCAGGAATAACGACTATAATGACCTGTAAAAGGGATTTAATAGAAGGAATTATTGATGAAACTGCTAATATAGCAAATTATTTGGATATATAATATCTAATAGTAGTAAACTATTAGAATACAATTAAATAAGGAAGGTCGGTATAATGAAGAAGATAAAAATAATATATAACCCTTCATCGGGAAGGCAAATAATACAGCGAAGAATTGATAGTATCTGTAAGATACTTATGGATAATGGATATATATTAGGGAAATATGCTACTGAAAAACAATATGATGCAATGAATGAGACCATAAAATGTTGTAAGGAAGATTGGGATGGAATAATCGTTTGTGGAGGGGATGGAACAGTTAACGAAGTAGCTACTGGCATAATGAAAGGTGGAAGAAAGATACCTGTGGGTATATTAGCAGCAGGAACAGTAAATGATTTTGCTAACTTTATGGAGATACCGAAGACTCCAAAGGAATTTTGTAATATGATAATGGAAAATAAAACTGTAGATGTAGATTTAGGTAGAGCTAATGACAAATATTTTGTAAATGTAGCGGCGGGAGGGCTTTTAACCAACGTAGCCCATCAAGTACCCTCAGATGCTAAAACTATACTGGGGAGAATTGCATATTATATAGAAGGACTTAAAGAGATACCTAAGCAGATGTTTAAACCAATTACGGTTAATATAGATAGTGATGAATATAGTGTAGAAGATGAAGAAATATTTTTATTTTTAATTTCAAATAGTTCTTCAATTGGTGGCTTTAAAAAATTGGCCCCTAAAGCAGAGGTAGTAGATGGATATCTTGATTGTATTATAATCAAAAAATCAGAATTACAACATATATTTCACATACTTATTAGAATAATGAGGGGTGAGCATATAACCCATCCTAACGTTGAATATTTTAAAACAAAAAAAATAACTGTTCAATGTGAAGGGGATGTGGATATTGATGTAGATGGAGAATATGCAGGTAAATTACCTGCTAGCTTTGAGGTTATACCTAGCTCCTTTAGAATATTTACAAAGAAGGAAGTATAGCTATACTTCCTTCTTTACATCTTTAGAATTAAACTTAATTGTTTTTTTGTCTTTGGTCGATGTATTCATTTTACAATTTCCTTCAAATTTACCAGACTCATCAACTATAAGGGAGTCGGTTTTTATATCCCCAAATATTTCGCCTGTGTTGGTAATTCTTAGTTGATTACTACAGGTTACATTTCCATTAATTTGTCCCGAGACAATAGTATTATTGGATTCGATATTTCCGTCAATTTTTCCAGTTTCTCCAATTATTATGTCTCCATTAACATTTATATCACCGATAACTTGTCCATCAATTTTAATTGTTCCATCTAAGGTTATTTTACCATCTATTTTTGTGTTTTTTCCTATTATGGTGTCCATTTTTTCTGTTTTTATATTATTTTTATTAAACATAAACATCCCCCTTAATATTTTAGTCTTTATTATTAATAACCGATTTTGGATCTATACTCTTGCCATTATATTTGATTTCAAAGTGTAGATGGGGACCTGTACTTCTACCGGTATTACCCATTTTGGCAATAGTTTCTCCCTTTTCTACTGTAGCTCCTTGTTTTACTAGGAGTTCATTATTATGGGCATAAATAGATTGATAGCCGTATCCATGATTTATGATTATAACATTACCATAACTTCCATTATAGTTAGAATAAGTTACTACACCACTACCCGCAGCCTTAATTTTAGTGTTAAAATTATTGCCTATATCTAGACCCTTATGAAAATCCTGTCCCCTACCAAAAGGGTTTTTTCTATATCCAAAATCGGAAGTTATTCTACCTTTAACAGGAAGAAGATTTGGTTTAGCATCAAGATAAGTTAGTTTTTTCTCCACATCGTTTACAAGTTTTTTCAAACTAGATTCCCGCTCATTTATTAGTTTAGTTAAATCATCTAACCTAGTTAAATCTGAAGTGGAGTATTCGGAACTACCGAAAAAACCTCCTCTGGAAGGAGAAACTGATTTAGAACTGCTATTAACTTTAATTCCCACCATATTTTTAACGGTATTTTCTAAGGATGTGATATGCTTTATTTTGCTTTCAATTTGTGAGACTTTATTTGTTAGACTATTAATCTTATTTTTCTGTGATATATTGGTGGATTTTAGCCTGTTAAAATCTTCTGCTTTTTTTAAATAATTATTTTTTAATCTACTATGGGAATTGTATAGGTTTATAGTGAATAAACCAATAGAGAAAAAAGTAACTATAAGCAAAATTATAATAATTTTAAGACCTAATGAAGAAAAATTTATATGTTTTGTTTCACTAGATTGGGAAACTATCAGTAATGAAATTTTGTTGTTTCTTTTTGTGGATATATGTTTAAATTTCATATAGAGTCCTCCTTATAATAATTTTAAATATTAGAGGAATTATATATATCATTGTAGAAGTAATAATACAAGAGATGTAATTAACAACTTTCCTTTAAAGTAAATATTCAATAAATATAAAGGGAAATCCTTTTTTATATAATATAAATTTCTTGATTTAATAATTAGGACTATATACCTAGTAAAAGTTGACTAAAATAGTTAAAAAGTGCTAAAATATTTAGTGTATCGAAGGATGATGGAGGTAGTGATATTGAATAATGAAAGTTTTGATCAAAATATAATTGAAATAGAAAAATATTTAAGAAAGACAGATCATATTATTAGAAAGAAAGGTAGAGAAATACTTAAAGATTTTAACATAACAGGACCTCAATTTGTAGCATTACAATGGCTAATAAGTGATGGAGAGTTGACCATAGGAGAACTTAGTCAAAAACTAAAATTAGCATGTAGTACTATTACGGATTTAATAGATAGAATGGAAAAAAATAAATTAGTAACTCGAACGAAGGATAAAAAAGATAAAAGAGTAGTAAGAATACGAGTAAATGAAGAAGGTCATGAGTTAGTTAAAAAGGTATTAGAAAAGAGAAGGGTATATATAGCAGATAAATTAAAAGATTTTGATAAAAGTCAAAAAGAAGTTCTAAAAGAAAGTTTAGAGACATTATATATGGCAATGAAAGAGTCTAATAAATAGGGGACTATTTTGTTGAGATAGATAGTATGCTAACTGCTTTATATTATAAATACTATATATTATTTTAACTTATTTTGAAGGTACATTTAAAAAGGGGAATTATGTTATGGAGCTTATAAACAATAGGTATAAAATAGAAAAGAAAATAAGCGATGATATTACTGGAACTTTATATAAAGCACAGGATCTATGGAATAATTATAAAAGTATTTTATTAAAAATATTTAAAAAGGAAAACCATAGTGATAATTTTATTGAGTTTTTAAGTGATAAGTTCATATGGTTTTCTAGTTTTAAGCATGATTACTTACAGGAAGTATATAATTTTAGTATTGTAAATACTATAGATAATAAAAAAAATGATAAAATGTTATATTTGTATACTATGGAATACATCGAAGGTGAGAGTTTGGGGGAGTATTGGTCTAAATTATCAATAGGGGAATTTCTAGATATTATGAGACAATTGTGCCATGTGGTAGATTATCTAAAGGCTAAAGGACTAGCATATAAATACATTAATCCCACTAATATATTCATAAATAAAGTGGAGGGACAGGTAAACATTAAATTGAAAAATCTAGCCACTATAAATGATATGGAATTAAGAAGCTTTCATCATAATTATATTAGTTATTTTATTGCTCCAGAGGTTAATATAAATGAAAAGAATATTAATAGAGAGGCTGATTTATATTCTATTGGAATGATATTAAATCATTTCTTAGAAGATAGCAAACTATCAAATATTAGGGATGAATTATCTGATAAGGAGAAACAAATATTAACTAAGATAATGAAAAAGCTAATAAAGGAAGAGCCTAGTTCCCGAGATGTTAATATATTAGATGTTGTTAAAGAAATAAATGAAATATCTGAAACAAATTATACCATAGAGTTAGCTAAAGAGCGAGAGAAATTGAATTTTAATAACGTGATAGTAGGTAGAGATAGGGAGTTAAATGCCATATTACAAATTAATAATGAGTTTGAAGATAGGATATATATAAAAAGAATGGTAAACATATTAGGAGACAGTGGGATAGGTAAAACAAGGCTTCTTCAAGAGATAAATTTCAAGTTAAAGCTTAAAGGAAAAAATGTATATTGGGCTTCTATAGTGGATAAAGATAATAGAAGACTGGGGCCTATTGTAAATATAATTAAAAAAATTATTAAATTCTGTAATAGAAAGCTTATCAAAAAATACGGTTCAGAATTAGTAAAGGTAGTTCCTGAGATAAATAGTATTGTAAATGTTGTACCATCTTCTAATTTAAATGAAGATAGTGAAAAATTTAGGTTATATGACCGAATAGCCAATTTTTTTATTGATTTTATAGATAATAAGCCCACATATATTATAATAGATGATGTACATAATTGTGATTTAGAGACATTGGAATTTATAGATTACATATTAAAGATAGAAAAGGGTTTCCCTTTATTGATTATTACAGCCAGTAGCAGTGGGTTTTTAAATGAATTAGATAATAATCAAAGGACAGAGTTTATCAATAAGTGGAAATTAAATACAAATATTAAAAACATTAACTTATTTAGATTGGACTTTAGTGAAATTTCGTTAATGATAAAGAATATTTTAGGAATAAATTATAAGCCTGTGGAATTTTCTACTAAAATAATGAATGAAACAGCAGGTAATCCAAGACATATTGAAGAAGTTATTAAAACTCTATATGCAGAGGGAGAACTATTTATTAATGAGAACGGAAATTGGGCATTAAATGGACAAGGTTATTCTAATATATATATGCCAAGTAGTATTGATGATGCAATAAAAAACCAAATTGATTTACTGGATCAAGATTTATATAAGATTGCTAAGATTATATCCATTTTTAAAACATCTGTATCCAAGTTAATTATAACATTTGTGTATGAGGCAATTGATGAGAATAGTATTGAAGGCATGGATAAGTTAATAAATGAATTAGTAGATATGAAGATTATAGACGAAAGAGTAGAGGATTGGGGATATACTTATGATTTCTATAATACCAAGATAAAAAGATATGTATATCATACAATAGCTGATTTTGAAAAGGAGAACTTACATAAAATAGCTTCTAGAGTTTTGGAAGAGGTTTATTCAAAAGAAGGAAGGAAAAATACAGATGAACTTATATATCATCTAGATATGTCTAAACAACATAAAAAGGCTATAACTTACTCAATAATTTCTGCTAGAAAGATGGAGAAACTAGTTGGGACTAATCAAGCATTACTTTTATGGCAGAAGGCATATAGTTTACTTAAACACCATAAATCCAATAGAAAACTATATGTAATGTTCAACTTGGCAAGACTATATAGTGAGCAGGGTGATAATAATAAGGCTATAAGGGTTTGTAATAGTATAATAGATGAAGCCGAAAGTATAGAATTTAAAAGAACTAAGGAATATAGGTATATAGTGGATTCAAGTAATAAATTAGGAGATATTTATATAAAAAGAAATAATATCAGAAAGTCTGAAAAAATTCTAAATAGGGCTAAGACCCTTGGCGAAAAAATAGGATATATAAAAGGAATTTTAGAGTCGGTAAAGTTATTAAACTCTGTGTATATAATTAAGAGGGAATATCATTTGGCTATAAAAAATAGAAAATATATAGATTTAGCTAAAAAGTATGAACATAACCAATATATTGGACATATGTATAATCAAATTGGTGTTATTAACATGTTTAAGGGAGATATTAGTGAAGCAAGAAAAAACTATGAATTAAGTATAAAGTATTTTTATAAAGCTAAAACTTTTATAGATGCAACTAAGCCTATTAATAATATAGGGGTAATACACTCTGATTATTATAATGAGAAAGAAGAAGCAATGGAATACTTTCAAAAGGGTCTAAATATCTGTAAAAAACATAATGAGTTAAAAGGACAAATTACTTTTTTAGTAAACATTGGAGAGATGTATCATGGAGAAGACAAGATAAATAGGGCTGAAGAGTATTATGAGCGAGCATTAAAGATAGCTAAAGAAAGTGAAGAAAGAAGTGCAGTTTTTTTATTAGAAATCGACCTTGGAAGACTATATTTAGAAAGGGGATATTATGATAAAAGTTATGAGTATTATAATATAGTAAAAAAAGAATTCCATAAAAATCCTATTCAAGGGGAGAATATACCTAAATATTATAGATTTTTAACAGAATTTTATTATAATTTTGGTCAATTAGATAAAGCATTAGAAAATGCCATAAAGACTAAAGAAACTTGTAATAAAATAGATTTAGAAGTATATTTAGAAGTTGAGAGTCGTATATTAGTGATTGAATACATAAAAGAAGGATTTTTAAATAAAAGGTTAATTAATAAAATTATAGAGAGCTTATTAGATAACAAGCTATTTACCCTGGCAAGAAAAAGTATACTGGAGTTTGCTTATTTTTCAGCTATTGATGGAGATGAAGAGTATTGCAAAAGATTACTTAAGATTGATAGTAATCTAATGGGTAAATGTTCTACAGATTATATAAGAATTAAAAGAAAAATTATAGTATCCCTAATATCCATGGATTTAGATAATGATATAAAAACGTTGTTATTATTAGAAGAAGATATAGCAAAATATGAATTTCCTAAATTAGAGTTATATCTTAATATTATTTTAGGTAATAAGTTTTTTGATAAGACTAAATATTATAAATCTACCAATTATTATATAAATGCAATTGACCTTTATCATAGAATGTTGAAAAGAATACCTAAAGATTGGTTAAGGGAAAAATATATTATAAAAAATATAATGTATACCATTGTAGATAAGATCGAGAAAATTAAAGAAGTGGTATTGGGGATAAAGTCAAGAAAAAAACTTACTAAAATAGAACTGGATGATTATTTAAACTTTAATAATTTAAAGGAGTTAATTAATAATAAAAAAGTATATAGTGTAGCAATGAAACATTATAATAATTTTATTATTGGAAATATAAATAATGTCGGGGACTTAATTACTAATTTTACTACAGATTATATAAAAAATATGGATATGGTTTTGAGGTATGCTTTGAGAGAAACATTTGCTAAGCGAGGGTTTATAGCATTATATGAGGAAAATGGTGATGACTTAAAAATAATTGCATCAACAACAGAAAGCTACCAAATTCCCATTGGTAGAGAGATTGTATCTAAGGTTAAACATGATAGAAAAGGAATTATATTAAATAGTGCCTTTGACTTTCAAGATAATAAATATTTAATGGTTGATGATGAAATAAAGGCATTAATTTGTGTTCCAATATACAAATTCAAAGAGGATTTTAATATTAAATTTAATAAAGAGTATAATACAGGTGGATTTAATAATAGAGAGATAATTGGATACCTATATTTAGATACTGATAAATTGTTCAATAGATTTGATAAGGAAAGATATAATATAATGGAGAGTTTAGCCTGTTTGTCTTCAATAAACATCGATAATCACCATTTAAAGATAACATCGTCTATTGATAAAATGACGGGAGTATATACTAGAAAATATTTTGATACTATTATGGAACAAGTAATAGAAAAAGCAAATTATGAATCCTTCGACTTTTCCATAGTAATGGTTGATATTGATAAGTTTAAAGTGGTAAATGATACATTTGGTCATAGAAAAGGAGATAAGATTTTAAGTCAAGTGGGAAGGATAATAAAAGATAATGTAAAAAGTGGTGATATAGTAGGAAGATATGGAGGGGAAGAATTCATCATAATACTATTAAATAGTGATGAAAAAGAGGCAAAATATATTGGAGAAAAAATAAGAAAAGAAGTAAAAGGAAGTCAGTTAATTGATGAAAATCATCCTTTAACTATTAGTCTGGGAATATCTGTGTTTAGAAAACATAGTAATGATAAAGAAGATCTTATAGAGAAGGCTGATCAAGCCTTATATCACTCTAAAGAGACAGGAAGGGATAGAACTGTTATTTGGAGTAAAGATATAGGAAAAACCAATAAACGTTTAGATAAACTTGCTGGCATAGTGTCGGGTAATGCGGTGCAGGATCAAAGAAATGTATTAGCCATAGTTGAAATTATAAATTTATTAAAACAAGATATGGCAAAAAAAGATAAAATATATAGATTTTTGGGAAGACTTATAGAGATTATAGAAGGGGATAAAGGATTATTATTTACCTTAGATGCTGATAATAAAATTAATAATATTTATGGACGACAGAGATTCTCTGATGATTGGAGCTTAGATGAAAAATACAATGAGGATTTGATAAAAGAAGTAATTGAAAAAAGAACGGGAAGATATTTAATTAACTGGAAAGACATAGGCGATGTGGATGTAATAACGGGGGTACCGGATTGGCAATCTTTAATAATTACTCCTATTATATATAGTGGACAGATAAAAGGTATATTACAGATATCTGTTCCAATTAAAGAAAAAGAATTCGATTATAATGATTATAACTTTATTAATACAGTTTCAGATATAATAGCGGCTATAATTTAAATTCCTATTACTTAGATATGAGTGGTAGGAGTTTTTTTAACTATATTTGATATGTAATTATTAAGTATCTATAAAAGGTTTTATAAAGTGATGGTTTGATTTAAAAATTAAAGAAAGTTATTGTATATTATTAACAATGAATGTAATGTGATATTTTGATAAATAATATAGTGGGGGTGGAAAAAATGTCCGTAACAATAAAAGATGTAGCAAAAATAGCAGGTGTGTCAATATCTACCGTGTCAAGGGTTATAAATAACTCGAAACCAGTAAGTTCAGATGTGAGAAAAAGAGTGTTGGAAGTAATAGATGAGATTGGATATAAGCCAAATGAAGTGGCTAGATCTTTGGTTACTAAAAAGTCATTTTTAATAGGTGTTATAGTAACGGATATAGGAAATTCATATATAGCTGAAATGGTTAGAGGTATTGAAGAAGTAGGAAAAATGTATAATTATGATATTCTTTTATGTAGTACCTATGGAGATGAGAATGCAGAAGTAAAGTATATAAACATATTAAAGAGAAAACAAGTAGAAGGAATAATACTAATATCGGATAATGATAATAAAAATATCGATGATGTAGTAGATGGTTTAGATATACCCTTTGTATATTTAAATAGGTACTTTAACCCCGATAGATATCATACAGTAACTATAGACCATTTATATGCAGCTTATGAAATGACTAAATACTTGATTGATTTAGGACATAATAAAATAGGGTTTGTAACGACAAAAGATGACCAAGATTATTGTATTGAAAAAAAGAAAATAGAGGGATTTAAAAAAGCTATAGCTGAATATGGAACAGTTGAAGGTAAAGTCTTTTTTGTTAATAATAGAAAAATCAGTAATGGTTATGAAATTGCAAAAAAAATATCATATTCAGAAAAAGATTTAACCGCAATATTTTGTGGAGATGATAACTTAGCAATCGGGGCTATAAGTTATTTATATGATAATAGAGTATATATACCAATGGATATATCAATTTCAGGTTATGGTGATTTACCAATAGCTTCAATATTTAGACCTAGACTAACAACAATTAAGGAGCCTTTTTATGATATTGGAGCTGTAGCCATAAGAAAGATTATTAAACAATTAAATAAAGAAAAAGTTGAAAATAACCATATAAAACTACCATTTAAACTACTAAAGCGGGATAGTTGTAATAAATTAGATTAGTAAAAAAGTATAAAAGCCTCCTAATTAACCAATAATATAATTGAGTATAATGGAGGTGATATCTTTGACAAAGAAAGTAGCAGTTGAAGACAGTTTAACAAATTATGCACAAGATCTAAGATCTCAAGGCTATGAGGTTAGTTCTTTAACAAATAGTGGTAGTAGTCTTAATGGATATGATGCCATAGTTGTATCGGGACAAGATGAAAACATAATGGGAATGCAAGATGCATTAAATAAATCTATAGTAATAGATGTCACTGGAAAAACACCTAAAGAGGTAAGTAGTCAGATAAAAAATAGATTAAGTTAAAAGATAAAGCGACTCGTCAGAGTCGCTTATTTGTTTAAATTGCTATTGAATAAGAATGAAAATATTGTTAAAATATATTAGAAAAGTGAGGTGATTTTAGATGGAAGAAGAAAATAAAAATATTTATAATGATAGCTTATTGAAACACAAATATTTTAAACTTTTCATATTGATACCACCAATAATAACCATTTTAGTAGTTATTGCTACTTACTATGCAAATAAAGATTTAAATCTTATAACCCTAAGCGACAATCTTTTTGTAGTTTCTGTGGCTTTTACTATTATGTCCTTGATTTTTAGAAGTAAGGCATGGAGAATACATAAACAATCTGTATTAAAACACATAGAAAAATATCTTTATGACTATAAAGTAGAGCGAGCTAAAATAACTTTTAAGGTTTTGTTAATGGTAGGAATATTTAATCTTGTATTTGCTATTATATTTCTTATAATATAGCAAAAAAGTAGGGGCTAGAAACATACCCCTACTTTTTTAATTTATAATTTAAAATTTACAATTTGTAATTTATAATTGGATTTCTTCTCCGCTTTAATGAGTTATAACTATAAATTACTAAAATATGTTGAAGGCTTAAAATTTTTTTGTAAATTTTGAAGGATTTTTTCTAAAAATAGAGAATATAAATAATATGAGAAATAATTAAATAACTATTGTATAGAGGGGATGATTATATGGGTAAAGTTTTAATAGATGGAAATAGCTTAACCATAGAAGATGTAATAAATGTTGCTAGAAAGGGCTATAAGGTCGAATTAACTAAAGCATCAATCGAAAAAGTAGAAAAGTCGAGGAAGCTAGTTGACAGATTTGTTGATGAAGAAAGGGTGGTTTATGGATTAACCACAGGTTTTGGTAAGTTTAGTGATGTGGTGATTTCAAAAGAGGAGGCTAAAGAGTTACAGAAAAATTTAATTATTAGCCACTCTTGTGGAGTAGGGGATTTATTAGATGAAGAGATAGTAAGGGGAATTATGTTACTTAGGGCAAATGCATTGGCTAAAGGGTTTTCTGGTATAAGGCTGTCAACCCTCAAAACTTTGATAGAGATGATAAATAGAGGAGTTCATCCGTTGATACCAGAGAAGGGATCTTTGGGATCAAGTGGAGATTTGGCCCCGTTATCCCATATGGTTCTTGTTTTATTGGGAGAAGGAGAGGCTTTATATGATGGGAAAAGGTTTTCTGGAAAAGAAGCTATGAACAAAGCTGGTATAGAAACTGTGGAACTTACTTCTAAAGAGGGGTTAGCTCTTATCAATGGTACTCAAGTTATGACTGCTATAGGAGCTTTGACCATATATGATGCAATAAATATATCAAAAATGGCAGATATAACAGCATCATTAACTATGGAAGCCCTAAATGGAATAGTCACAGCCTTTGATGAAAAGGTTCATAGAGTAAGGCCCCATAAAGGACAAATGAATGCGGCAAAAAATTTATTAAATATTCTTAAAGATAGTAATATGACAACTGAACAGGGAGAAATTAGGGTACAGGATGCATATACCCTTAGATGTATTCCCCAAATACATGGAGCTAGTAAAGATGCCATAGAATATATAAAAGAAAAAATAAATATTGAAATAAATTCAGCTACAGATAATCCATTGATATTTGAAGAGGTGGAAGAGGTTATATCTGGAGGTAACTTTCATGGGCAGCCAATGGCATTAAGCTTTGATTTTCTAGGAATAGCTTTAGCGGAGTTTGCCAATGTTTCAGAGAGAAGACTTGAAAGACTAGTAAATCCTGCATTGAGTGATTTGCCAGCATTCTTAATTGAAAAGGGTGGACTTAATTCAGGATTTATGATAGTTCAGTATTCTGCAGCATCTTTAGTGTCAGAGAATAAAGTATTAGCCCATCCGGCAAGTGTTGATTCTATAACTTCCTCTGCAAATCAAGAAGACCATGTATCAATGGGTACCATTGCAGCAAGAAAAGCCAGGGAGATATTAGGAAATACTAGAAAGGTATTGGCAATGGAACTTCTAGGAGCTTGTCAGGCAATAGACCTTAGAGGAAATAAAGGCTTAGGAGTAGGTAGTAAAATAGCCTATGATTTAGTGAGGGAAAAAGTAGATGAAATTATTGATGATAAAGTTATGTACAAAGAAATAAATAAATGCGAAGAACTTATTAAATCAAATATAATAATAGATAAGATTGAAAAGAAAATAGGAAAACTTAATTAAAAAATAGGAAAGGAGAGATTTTATGTTAAATAATTTAGATGTTTCAAACGCTATGACAATTAAGTTAGATAATGAATTACCAGAGACTATTGAATTTAAGGAAGGAATTAGAAGAGCACCGAAGAGAGAGTTTAAGCTAACAAAAGAACAAACCGAACTGGCGCTTAAAAATGCATTAAGATATATACCAGAAGAACTACATGAAGAGTTGGCTCCAGAATTTCTAGAAGAATTAATGACTATGGGTAGAATATATGGATATCGTTTTAGGCCTAAAGGAAATATAAAGGCGAAGCCTATTGATGAGTATAAGGGAAAGTGTATGGAAGGGAAAGCTTTTCAACTTATGATGGATAACAATTTAGATTTTGACATTGCACTATATCCATATGAATTAGTGACATACGGAGAAACTGGGCAAGTATGCCAAAATTGGATGCAATATAGACTTATACAAAAATATTTACAAGAACTAACGGAGGATCAAACATTGGTAGTTTCATCGGGACATCCACTAGGATTATTTAAATCAAGACCTGAAAGTCCCCGTGTTATAATAACCAATGCTCTTATGATAGGAATGTTTGATAATCAAGAGGATTGGCATTTAGCTCAAGCATTAGGAGTTGCCAACTATGGACAAATGACAGCGGGAGGTTGGATGTATATAGGACCTCAAGGAATAGTTCATGGAACATTTAATACTTTATTAAATGCAGGAAGAATGAAACTTGGAGTAGCTGATGATGGAGATTTAACAGGGCATTTATTCGTAAGTTCTGGGTTAGGTGGAATGAGTGGAGCTCAAGGTAAAGCAGTTGAAATAGCCAATGGTGTAGGTATAATAGCAGAGGTGGACTATTCAAGAATAGAAACAAGATATGAACAGGGGTGGGTTAGTAAGATAACAGAAAGCCCTAAAGAAGCCTTTGAACTAGCAAATGAGTATATGGATAAAAAAGAGTCTATAGCTATAGCTTTTTATGGTAATATTATTGATTTGTTAGAATATGCAGTAGAAAATGATGTTCATATAGAGTTGTTATCTGACCAAACTTCATGTCATGTTCCATACGATGGAGGATATTGTCCTCAAGGAATAACTTTTGAAGAAAGAACTGAATTATTAAAAAATGATAAAGATAAATTTAAAAAATTAGTTGATGAATCCTTAGTACATCATTTTGAAGTTATTAAAAAACTAACTGATAAAGGAACTTATTTCTTTGATTATGGAAATAGTTTTATGAAGGCTATTTATGATGCTGGAGTAAAGGAAATATGTAAAAATGGTGAAAACGAAAGAGATGGTTTTATATTCCCATCATATGTTGAAGATATAATGGGACCAATGCTATTTGATTATGGATATGGACCATTTAGATGGGTTTGTTTAAGTGGAAATCATCAAGATTTAATAAAAACTGATAAAGCTGCTATGGAATGTATAGACCCTAATAGAAGAGGTCAAGATAGGGATAATTATGTATGGATAAGGGATGCTGAAGAAAATAAATTAGTAGTTGGATCTCAAGCAAGGATACTTTATCAAGATGCCCTTGGAAGAGCTGAGATTGCCCTTAGGTTTAATGAAATGGTTCGTATGGGAGAAGTTGGACCAATAATGTTAGGAAGAGACCATCATGATACTGGGGGAACAGATTCGCCATTTAGGGAAACATCAAATATCAAAGATGGTAGTAATATTATGGCAGATATGGCAACCCATTGCTTCGCAGGAAATGCAGCTAGGGGAATGAGTTTAGTTGCTTTACACAATGGTGGAGGAGTAGGTATAGGTAAGTCAATAAACGGTGGATTTGGATTAGTCTTAGATGGAAGTAAAAGAGTAGATGAAATTATCAAATCTTCTATACCTTGGGATGCTATGGTTGGAGTTGCAAGACGTGCTTGGGCTAGAAATGAAAATTCAATTAGTACAAGTGCAGAATATAATGAAATAAATAAGGGACTTGACCATATAACATTACCATATATACCAAAAGAAGATTTAATTAAAGATTTAGTTGATAAAGAGTTTGGAGAAGATAAATAAGATTATTTATTATAAATAGTTTAACTTTAAAGAATCTATATAAAAAGGGGATGAATTAAAATGGCAAAACTTGTACAATGTGTTCCGAATTTTAGTGAGGGAAGAGATAATGAAATAATAGAAAAGATAGTAGATGAAGTTAGAGGTGTTGAGGGCATAAAGCTTTTAGATTATTCACCGGATAAAGATCATAATAGATGTGTGGTAACATTTATTGGAGAACCGGAGAAAGTAGCCGAAGTTGCTTTTAATGCTTGTAAAAAAGCTTCAGAACTTATTGATATGACTAAGCATAAAGGGGAACATCCAAGGATGGGTGCCACTGATGTTATGCCTTTTATACCAATATCTGATGTAACTATGGATGAGTGTATTGAATTATCCAAAAGTGTAGCAAAAAGAGTTGGAGAAGAACTTGGGATATCAGTATTTTTATATGAGAAGTCAGCTTCTGCACCCCATAGAACGAATTTAGCTAAAGTTAGAAAGGGACAATACGAGGGAATGAAGGAAAAAATAAAAGAAGAAATGTGGAAACCAGATTTTGGACCAACAGATCTTAATGAAAAGGCTGGAGTAACTGCCATCGGAGCAAGAATGCCATTGGTGGCTTTTAATGTAAATCTGGATACTAATAATTTAGATATAGCTAAGAAAATTGCAAAAGCTGTAAGGGGAAGTAGCGGAGGATTTAAAAACTGTAAAGCTCTAGGTATAGAAATCAAGGAAAGGGATATAGTTCAAGTTTCAATGAATATGGTTGATTATACTAAAACACCTTTATTTAGAGTATTCGATGCTATAGAAAGGGAAGCAAATAGGTACGGTGTAAATGTAATAGGAAGTGAAGTGATTGGCCTATTACCAACGGCAGCACTTATAAATTGTGCAGACTACTATTTAAAAATAGAGAACTTCTCCCATGATCAGCTTTTAGAAAAAAGAATTTATGAATAGGAGGATTCTATGAAAGCAGATATAGTTGTTGAAAATATTTCTAGTCTTGTTACATTAGAAGGAGATAATAAACCTAGAACTGGAAATGAGATGGGAAATGTAGGGTTAATAGAAGATGGTATAATAGCAATATCAGATGATAAAATAATATATGTGGGTAAGGGGAAATTACCACAAGATATTCAAATAGATAATGAAACCAAAATAATAAATGGAGAAGGTAAGACAGTAACTCCTGGCCTTATAGACCCCCATACCCATTTAGTTCATGGAGGATCTAGAGAGAATGAATTGGACATGAAATTAAAGGGAATGAAATACTTAGATATTTTAGAAGCCGGTGGTGGAATATTAAGTACAGTTAGATCCACTAAAGAAGCTTCCTTTGATGATTTATATAATAAGGCTAAAAATAGCTTAGATAAAATGTTAGAACTGGGTATGACCACTGTAGAAGCTAAAAGTGGATATGGTCTTGATACAGAGACCGAGATGAAACAATTAAGGGTAGCGAAAAAGTTAAATGAAGATCATCCAATTGATGTGGTGTCAACGTTTATGGGAGCCCATGCTATTCCTAAGGAATATAAAGATAATGTGGATGGCTTTATAGATATAATTATAAATGACATGCTACCAAAGGTATCTAAAGAGAATTTAGCAGAGTTTTGTGATGTATTCTGTGAAGAGGGTGTTTTTTCAGTTGACCAAACAAGAAAAATTTTAAACGAAGCAAAAAAATATGGAATGAAACCGAAGATACATGCCGATGAGATAGAACCGTTAGGCGGTGCAGAGCTAGCAGCAGAAGTAGAAGCTGTATCTGCGGACCACCTAGTTGCTGCCAGTGAAAAGGGAATGGAAATGATGGCAGATAAAGGGGTGATAGCAGACTTATTACCAGGAACTTGTCTTAATTTAAAAATAGGTAAAATGGCCAAGGCTAGGAAAATGATAGAACTAGGGATTCCAGTAGCATTGTCAACAGACTATAATCCAGGAAGTTCCCCTACAGAAAATATTCAGCTAATTATGTATCTAGCTGGATTAAAAATGAATATGACTCCTGAAGAGGTTATTACAGCAGTTACTATTAATGCTGCATGTTCTGTAGATAGACAAAAAGAAATAGGTAGCTTAGAAGAAGGTAAAAAAGCTGATATCGCTATATTTAATGCTCCTAATATAGCATATATCATGTATCACTTTGGTATAAATCACATAGATAAGGTCATTAAAAACGGTAAAATAGTTGTAGAAGAAGGTAAAGTGAAAAAAAGTCAAATCATATAAAATAGGGTTTGAAGTTATTTCGAGTTCTATCTTATTAGTAGCTGGGAGATTCGCAATCTCTCGGCTAATTTTTATTTTCCAATTTGTAATTTAAAATTATAAAGCGAGAGCTTTAGACAGTGTGACTTGAAATATATTATAATATAAATTAAAATGATATTTATAATCGAGATAGATAGAGAATAGAAAGGAGCATAAATATGATTTCAAAAGAAAAGATTGATAGGATAAACTTTTTGGCTAAAAAGTCTAAAACAGAGGGATTAACTGAGGAAGAAAAAAAAGAACAGAAGGATTTAAGAAATGAATACTTAAAGAGTTTTAGAGAAAATTTTAGAAAACAATTAGATAATATAGAATTTGTTGATGAAAATTAATAAGTAGGACCATAATGGTTCTGCTTTTATTATTGCATACGGTTAATTTTTTATAAATAAAAAGGGGATTTAAAAAAAATGTAGAATTATGTTAGTAAGGAATTAATACAAGGAGGGTGAAAAATGGCTGAGAGTCAATATGTTATTTTTAAACTTGGTAAAGAGGAGTATGGGATAGATATTATGAATGTAAAGGAAATTGGCCCTTATCAAGAGAGTATTGAAGTTCCTAATGCTCCTAAATTTGTACAAGGGATAATAAATTTCAGAGGTGAAGTTATTCCTATAATAAACTTAAAAAGAAGATTCAACTTACCAGATAAAGAAACCGATAATAATACAAGGATAATTATTATTAATTTGAAGGAAAAACAGGTGGGTTTTATTGTAGATGAAGCATCTGAGACCATGAGATTACAAGATAAAGATATAGATCCAGCTCCAGATATCGTAGGTGGTGTAGATAAACGATATATAACTGGTGTAGGAAAATCAGATGATAGATTAATAATACTAATAGATTTAGAAAAAATATTATCTGAAGAAGAAAAGGAAAAAATTGAAAATATGGATGTTTAGACTTATTTTAAAAATTTTTGTCGTAGATTTTAAAAATGGAAATTTAATGTTTTAATGTGTCACAAAAAAATAGAGTTTCATACCAGTATATACTAAATTTTTCATTGTTAACCTTTTATACTTAAATATAAAGTAATGTATAGGAGGTTAACAATGAAAAAAAATAGTTATGTTATAATTATAGCATTGGCTTTAACTTTTTTAATAATTAATATGACCCATTCTAAAGTATATAGTGACGGAAAATATGTTAATGAACTGAATAAACTTCTTACTAAAAGAATTGTAACGATGAATAAAGGGTTATACGAAAGTGATGTCGATATAAGTGCTATTAAAGAAGAGTTAAAAAAAATAGAATATGGAAAATTATTAAAAGATGATTTGGAGATAATAGAATATGTAAGAAACAACCCAACAGATTATTCCTATGTAACTAAAGCTAAAATAGAAGAATCTAAGTTAATTGATGAAAATGAAAATTCTCTTAAAGTTAAAATTAAAGTTAAGTGGACATTTAATTCAATAGAGGATGAGATATCTGCTAATAATTATTTAATTATAGATATTGTAAAAGAAAAGGGACGATATTTAATGACCAATATAGTTTTTATAAATGAATAAATTTTGAAAAAAAGATATTGCGACTTATAAAGTCGTGTTTTTTTTGAAAATAATAGATCATAGGTCCATATATTTTGTCAATATAGAAGGAAAATTGGACTAATAAATAGAATAGATATAAAGGCCAAGAAAATTGAGGTGCTTCATTTGGAAAAAAATTTGTTAAACGGAGAAAAGATGAACGAGATATTAGAAAAAACTTTAGAGGCTATAAATGATGGAAAGGAAGAAATTTTTAATATCTCTGAAAAGGTTAGACAAGAAAGTGAAAGTATAAAAAAAGAGCTTGAAAGTATGCAATGTAAAATGAAAAATATTATTAGAGAAGTAGATTCATTGGAGATGAAAGAAAAAAGTAGCAGAAAGAGATTGTTAATAGTAAGTAGAGATTTTGAGAAATATTCGGAACAGGATATAAAAAATGCCTATGAAGAAGCAAATAACTATAGAATAAAATTAATTTTAAAAAGGGAAGAGGAAAAAAATTTATTAGAAAAAAGAAGAGACTTAGAAATTAGACTTAAAAATGCAAAAGAAGTTGTTAAAAATGCCGAAAAACTTGTTGGGAAAGTTGGGGTTGCTATGGACTATTTAAGTGGTAATCTCAGTGATATAATGGGAACTATAGACGATATGAATAGAAAGCAATACTTAGGGATTAAGATTATAGAAGCCCAAGAAGAAGAGCGACAAAGAGTGGCTAGAGATATACATGATGGTCCCGCTCAATCTATGGCTAATGTAGTTTTAAAGGCAGAACTATGTGAAAAATTAATGAAGATAGATGTAGATAAAGCAAGAAATGAACTGAAATTTATGAAAACTATAGTTAGAAATAGCTTAAGAGATATAAGAAAAATAATATATGATTTAAGACCAATGTCTCTTGATGATCTAGGTTTAATTCCCACGGTAAAAAGGTATGTTTCAACTTTTGTAGAAGATACAGGAATAAATACACAAGTAAAAGTTTTAGAAAACAAGAAAAAAATTAGTTCAATTATTCAGATAGCTAGTTTTCGAATACTTCAAGAATCCCTTAATAATATAAGAAAACATTCAAAGGCCACTGATGTTTTAATAAAAATTGAAGTGTCTAATGAAAACCTAAATATAGTAATTAAGGACAATGGTGTTGGATTTAATAAAGATAAAAAAATAGAGGATACTAGCCCAGAAAGTAATGGTTTTGGACTTATAGGAATGAAGGAGCGGGCAGAACTGTTAAACGGGAGAGTTGAAGTATCATCTGCCATAGGAGAGGGAACAAAGATTTTAATAATAATACCCCTAGAAAGAAAGGATGATTTTGATGGATAGTGAAAAAATTAAAGTTTTAATAGTGGATGACCATTCCTTAATGCGACAAGGATTAAAGCAACTGTTAGAACTTGAAGATGATATAGATGTAGTATGTCAATCATGTGATGGAGAAGATGCTATTAAAAAAACAAATGAATATAGACCAGATGTAATATTGTTAGATATAAATATGCCTAAATTAAATGGAATAGAAACCTTAAGGAGACTAAAGGATATAGGGGTTTCTTCTAAAGTGATTATGCTTACTATACATGATGACAGGGAATACTTATGTGAGACGGTCAATATTGGTGCTGATGGTTATGTTTTAAAAGATGCAGATTCAGATACTTTAGTACAGGCAATAAGGGATGTGGTAAAGGGGAAATCTTATATACAACCTAGTATTGCATCTTTATTGGTATCAAAACTTAACTCAGATGAAGAAAAAACCGATGGTGAAAAAAAAGTAGATCTATTAACTAAAAGGGAATATGAGGTTCTAACCCTTATAGCTGAAGGATTAAATAATAGAGAAATAGCAGGGAAATTGTATATAAGTGAAAAGACAGTAAAAAACCATGTTTCGAATATATTTAAGAAAATAGAGGTATCTGATAGAATACAAGCTGCTATTTTTGCATATAAAAATAATATTAAAAAATTGTAGTTTACTTTAATTTGACAAAAATAACTATGAAGTATAATATGTATTTAGAGTATCTAAATTATTATTGATTAATGGAGGGATATTATGACTGAAAAATCTAAAGGCAAAAAGTTACAAGAAAAATTAACTCATAAATGGAATAATGTATGGGAAAAACTTGATGAAAAAGAAACAAAGAAATTATTTGACTTTAATGATGAATATAAAGTGTTCTTGGATAAAGGGAAGACAGAGAGAGAATCAGCACAAGAGATCATTAGGATGGCTAAAGAAAACGGTTACATAAATATAGAAGAGGCTATCGAAAAGGGAATGAAGATAGAGCCTGGAATGAAAATATATGCCAATAACAAAGATAAAGGTGTTGCAATGTTTGTTATTGGTAAAGAAGATTTAACTAAGGGTATGAATATAGTAGGGTCTCATATAGATGCGCCAAGAATTGATTTAAAGCAATTTCCACTTTATGAAGATGGTGAATTAGGAATGCTTAAAACCCATTATTATGGTGGAGTTAGAAAGTATCAATGGGTTGCATTACCATTAGCATTACATGGTGTTGTTATAAAATCAAATGGTGAAAAAATTAATGTTGTAATCGGTGAAGATGAAAAGGATCCAGTATTTATGATAACAGACCTTTTACCACATCTTGCAAAGGATCAAGCTGCTAAAAAACTTAGCGAAGGAATAACAGGTGAAGGATTAAATATCATAATAGGTAGTGTGCCTTATGAAGAAAAGGACTTAAGTGATAAAATTAAATTAAATGTTTTAAATATATTGAATGAAAAATATGGAATTGAAGAAGAAGACTTTACTACAGCCGAATTTGAAGCAGTACCGGCAGGAAAAGCAAGAGACATTGGGTTAGATAGAAGTTTAATTGCTGCCCATGGGCACGATGATAGGGTATGTGCCTTTACATCATTGAAGGCTGTTTTAGGGATTGAAACTCCAAATAGAACCGCAGTTGGTTTATTTGTTGATAAGGAAGAGATAGGTAGTGTTGGAAATACAGGAATGCAATCTAGATTCTTTGAAAATGCTGTGGCTGAATTAATTGGTTTATCAGATGAAAACTATAGTGAATTAAAAACAAGAAGAGCTTTAGCTAATTCGAGAGTTCTTTCAGCAGATGTTGCGGCAGGATTTGATCCTAACTTCCCAGAGGTGTTAGACAAGAGAAATGCAGCATTTATGGGTAAAGGTATAACATTAGTTAAATATACAGGTGCAAGGGGTAAAGGTGGCTGTAATGATGCTAATTCAGAATATATAAGTGATGTTAGAAGAATATTTAATGAAAATGATATAGTATGGCAAATGAGTGAATTAGGTAAAGTAGATCAAGGTGGCGGTGGAACTATCGCATACATCCTTGCAAATTATGGAATGGAAGTAGTTGACTGTGGAGTTCCTGTACTAAGTATGCATGCTCCATATGAAATCGTGAGCAAAGCAGATGTTTATATGACATATAAGGGATATAAAGCCTTTTATGAGGCATAGAGAAAAGATGGTCTTAGGACCATCTTTTTTAGTTTTAGTCTAAGTTTTAGTAAAACAAAAAAGAATTTTGCCTTCGCAAAATTCTTTAACTAAAACTAAAACTTAGACTCAGACTCAAACTAATCTTCAGCCTCAAAATTCTTTTCAATATATTCGATAACAAAATCTTTAAAAGTTTGACCAAGGGGAGATAACTGTCTTTTTTTATGATATACAAAATAAAAATTTCTTATTAAATCACAGTTTTTCAATTTGTAATATTTAACTATCCCAAGCTCTAGTTCTCTTTTTATAGCCCGTTTACTGATAATACTAATCCCTATGCCTAGTTCAATAAATTGTTTTATTGTTTCCGTATCTTTTATGAATGATAATATATTGAGGTCTTCCTTCGATACTTTATTCTTTTTTAAAGCTTTTTCAAATAATAACCTAGTTCCAGAACCTTTTTCTCTAAGGATTATTTTCTGATTCATTAGCCATTCTATTGGAACTATAGCACCATTTTCCAGGGGATAAGAATTATTGTTTGGTGTAACAATAACCAATTCATCTTTAATCAAATCTATGTATTCCAGTTGAGATGAATTATATTTTGCCCCTACTATACCAAAATCACTTTTCCCATTAAGAATATTTTCTATTACATTTCTTGAGTCATTATCACCTATGGAGAATGAAATATTAGGATATTTTTTTATAAAGTCTTTTAAAATATTAGGTAGAACATATTGTCTGGGAATAGAACTGGAGCTTATTTGCAAATGTCCTTCTATCTTTCCCTTATATACTCCTAGATCAAATTGAGCCATATCACGCATATTTATAATATTTAGTGCGTGCTTATATAAAATCTCACCGGCATTAGTAGGAGTAATCTTTTTGCCTAACCTATTTAATAGAATAGTACCAACTTCATTTTCTAGATTCTGAATATGACTTGTAATAGTTGGTTGAGTTAGAAATAAGTTTTGTGCTGCCTTTGAAAAACTTTTTAGTTTTACAACCTCAACAAAAGTTTCTAATTGTCTAAAATCCATGAAATCACCACCTTTACATTTAAAATATGTAATAGGATTAATAGTAAATCGATATTCCATATACATAGTATTTCAAAAGAAGTATTTTGTCAATTTTATAACTAATATAAATTAAAGTGTTGCATGGTAAGTTAAGTTCATTTAGAATAGTATTATGCGGAAAGGAAGGTAGACAAAATGAAAAAAATATTTTACAAGTATAACTATTTTTTATTATTCTTATTATTAGTCATACCAAACTATCTTTATTCTTGGACTAATGATTTAAACATGCAGGTTCACAATGTCAGTACTTTTATTGATGAGTATATCCCGTTTATTTCTTGGATGATAATACCATATGATTTATGGTATATATATATATGGGGTGGACTGGTATTGTTAGCTTTTATGGATAAAAAGTTATTTCTTACCCATGGTAAAACAGTTTTAGCTACTAAGCTAACATGTATGCTAATATTTTTAATTTATCCTTCTTATATGGTAAGGCCTGAAATAACAGGAGATGATATCTTTTCTAAATTAGTACTTTTAACATATGAAAATGATAATCCTGTAAATTTATTTCCCAGTATACATGTGTTACAAGCTATATTGACCCATGTAGCTATTATTAATCTTGATAAAACCAAGATGTGGATGAAGATAACATCGTTAGTTTATATGATACTAGTTGTATTCTCAACAGTATTTGTCAAACAACACTATTTTGTAGATATAATTGGAGGTTCTGTATTAGCCATTATAGCTATAAAATATTATTATGGAAAAAGTTATAGTACTTATAGATTAAGTGTTATAAAGGAATTGTTAGAAAAGAAAAGATATAAGAGAAAAAAAGCTAAAATATTAAGAGGGTAGATTTATGCCCTACAAAAAAAGCCCTAAAAAGGGCCTTTTTTTGTTCGAATTTATAGTTCAAAATTTGTAATTAAAAAATACGACTCCTAGGAGTCGTATTTTTCTTGGTGCCGAAGATGGGACTCGAACCCATACGGTATCGCTACCACCGGATTTTGAGTCCGGCGCGTCTGCCAATTCCACCACTTCGGCTCATTGACCACAAAATATATAATAACATATAATTATTTAAAAATCAAGATTTGTTTTATAAAATCTTTTGAAATTAGATAAAGAGGGATTAAAAAAATACTTACAATTATATGGAATTAAATGAATTAAAATGAATACAATAATAAATGTGTAAATATATTTATCGTTTTAGAAATAGAAGGAGGAGTACGATGCAAAAAATGGTAGCGGGAGTGTTGATCATTTTCAGTTTATTTATGTCAAGGGGCATAACGGCCTATGGAATTAAAGGACAGCAAGATGAAGTTGAAATAATAATTGATATTGTTGAACGAAAACTAACTTTAATGCAGAATGGAAAAATTACAAAGGAATATCCTATAGCCGTAGGGAAATCACATACTCAAACTCCCATAGGAAAGTTTATAGTGCAGGATAAAATAAAGAATAGGCCATATTATAAAAAAAATATCCCAGGAGGGGCTCCTAATAATCCCCTTGGGAGCAGATGGATCCAATTTAAACCTAGTTATGGGATCCATGGTAATAATAATCCAAACTCAATAGGTAAATTTATATCCGGGGGCTGTATAAGAATGTTTGAGAGGGATGTACAAGAACTATACAATATAGTAGAATACAACGATTCTATATATGTAAAATATGAACCAATTGAGGTGAAATATGATGTAGATGGTGAAAGTCCCATATTAACGGTATATCCAGATTATTATAATCGAAAGAAAAATATAGATTTACAGGTTGATAATAAGTTAATAGAAATAGATAAGTATGATAAAATACATAGGGATAAATTAAGTACATTAAAAAAGGTTAGTAAGAAAAATAAAACTGTTTTTTCTGATAGTTGGACCTTCTTTGTTAATGATAGGTATATAACCGATGATGTAATTATTAAAAATAACCGATGTTTTATTAATAAGGAAAAGGTTATGAAATATTTCAATATAAAGGTATATTCTATAGAAGGAACACAATATTGTGAATTTTTAGATGAAGAAGTATTAGAGATAGAAGTTAAAAATAAAAAATACCTATCTTTAGAAAATATGGCTAATATCATAGGTGGGGACTATGAAATAAATTATACAGATAAAAGTATTAGTTATTCTTTAAATAATTATCTGCTTTTTAATAACAGTTTAATAAAAGGGGTTTTTATAAAAAATGGGGAAAACACAAGAGTTCCCCTTATGTCTATAATTAATTTAGTAGATATTGATATTAAAATTATTGATAGTAAACTAGAGTTTTATTTCCATAATGCTAAAATAGATTATATAAATATAGAGGGAGTTCCATATGTAGATTTAAAGTATTTATCTGAAAAATCAAATTTAAGTTTTGAAGAATATACCATAGATAAGCATATAGAAATAATAAAAGCACCGAAACTAATATATAAAGATGAAGTTTATAGTACTAAAATATTTAATAACGAGGTTTATGTGTCTTATAATTTTCTTAATAATTATTTAGGGAATAATATAATACCGGTAAATTCATTTGAAAACAAATATATAAATAAAAAATATATTGATAATATAAAGTACTTTAAATTAAAGGATTTAAAAGATATTATGAATATAGAAAGAAACGAATACAGTACAATAATTACTATAAAAGATAAATAAACCTACTTCAAATCTATATAATTTACAATATATAATAATAAAATTTAGTTGCTGGGGGATTTGTAATCCTCCAGCCCATTTACAAATATACTCTTTGGTGTAATAGGTATTCTAAAATGAGACTTAAAGAATTCAATATATAGAATCCCTAACACAGAATATATTAAGTATTTTTTCAAAGTGAAGTTATATTCAATTTCTGATTTGTTGTAGGAATAAAGAAGCAGCAATGATATATTTCTTCTTGAGAAAAAAATAAATATATTGAAACAATAATATGGACAAGCAATTAAAGGATTTTATAAAAAATATATGAAATATGAAACTAAAAAATAAAATGAACGTCTAAATATAGATAGGGAATTTATAACTTCCGAATCTCTATGCAAAAGGGGTGAAAAATTAGTGAATAAAGCAGAATATAGACTGATTAAAAAATGTAAGAAAGGTAACTTAAAAGCCTTTGAGGAACTAATAAAAAAATATGAAAATAAATCATATGCCATTGCTTTAAAAATTTTAAAGGATCCCGATGATGCTATGGATATTTCACAAGAGGCATTGATAAAGGTATATAAATCCATAAAAACTTTTAAATTCAAATCCTCTTTTTCCACATGGCTTTATAGAATTGTAACTAATACTTGTATGGATTTTTTAAGGAAAAATAAAGTAAAAACCTATTCTATAGATAATCCTATAGAAACTGATGAAGGACAATATTTTAGAGAAATTGAAGACTTTAAAAATAATACTGAGAGAAGGGTTGATGAAAATATTACAAAGGAATTAGTCCATAAAGCTATAGATAAACTTGATGATTTATATAGAGTGCCTATAATTCTAAGGGATATAGAGGGTTTTAGTTATAAAGAAATATCCGAGATACTAGACTGTTCCTTGGGAACAGTGAAATCAAGGATCAATAGAGGAAGAAAATATTTAAAAGATATTATACTGAAAGATATGGAACAAAACAATGTTACCAACGTCTAAATAGTATGAAAGGAGGTTTATTATGAGATGTAATGAATTTAATAATAAAATATCATTTTATATAGATGGTGAGCTAACTAATATTGAGAAAAAAGAGTTTGAGATTCATTTGATGGAATGTGATAGATGTAGAAAAGAATACCAAAATATGATTAAAATCATAAAGCTGACTCAAGATGATGTTATTGAATTACCTAATAATTACCATGAGAAATTAAAGGGGCAGCTCCGTCAAGTGTCTGGTCCTAAAGGTAAAAGAAAGAATTTACTGAAGGCAGTATCTTCTCTAGCAGCAGTTTTAATATTGGTAGTGGGTTTATATAGTTTTATGAAGACAGATTTTAATAGCAATGATACAGCTATTGACCATAGAAATGAAATTAAAATTACAAATCAGGCTATTACTGCTAAAGATAAGGGGTTTAAGGAAGCAAAGAAACTTGGAAATGAAAATAATAAAAAAAATGAAGTGCTTAATGATAAGAAAAGTACTAAATCTAGTATAGCTAGGGAAAATAATATTGGAACCAGTACTAAACCAAATGATAAAATTACAATAAAAGATGGAAATAAGACTTTAGCTTTCAGAGGAATGTCTTCTAGGAAGATAACAAAAAAATATTTTATAACTGCTAATATAAATGATTTTGATAAAGATTATAAAGATATACTAAATTATATTAGTGAAAATGGTGGACTTATTAAAAAATTTGGAATTAATGAAAATCTTATGGCTAGCGAAGTGGATTCTTATAAAAGTGGGTATATCAATTTTTTGATGCCAGATGCTGAGTACAAAAAAACAGTAGATTTTATTACTCAAATTGGAGATATAAAAAATCAAAGAATTGAGCAGGAGGATGTTACCGAAGAATATAATAATATTTTAGAAACTATAAAAAAGTATAAAGAGTCAAAGGATAGATATATTAAAATGAAGAAAGAAATGGATAAAAATAATAGCAAATTAGAATTTGAAGAAAAAATAGCCAGACTTGAAGGGGAAATAGATGCAAATGTAAAAATAAAACAGAAATTAGAACAATCAGTGGAATATATAATTATTAACCTAAACTTGAATAAGAACAATCAATAAGGAATAAGAATTTTGCTATAATAGGTTTTTAGAAGACCTAAGGGCTTCAATATATTGAAGCCCTACATGTGTTTACGGACTCATCAACTCCCTGAAACCCTACACAGAACAAAGAAGCACCAAAGGCGCCTTTTTTCAAATAATTTAGAGAAAATTTGCAATTAAATAAAAAATAAAGAAGGAATGAATTAATAAATATAGAATATAAAATTAATATGAAGTAAAAGTTTTGAAATTGGACAGGGGTTATAACTATGAATAAAAAAAGAAAATATTTTTTTGATATAACTTTAGGTGTAATTGGACTTATGGGGACAGTAGCCCTTATGTTATTCACAACACAATATGAAAATTTAGATATATTATTATTCTTATTGTTACTAATATCTGGAGGTATCCTAGAGAGAATAAAAGTGACAGTAGGTGAGTTTGCAGTTAGCTTAGATATAGCTGTTATGATGGCATCCTATTTTCTCCTTGGGATAGTGCCTACTCTTTGGCTGTTGATATTTTTTGTATTAGTATATGGAGTAATATTTGATACAAGACCTTTTGTTGTAACTTTGAGTAATACTGGTATGTTTACGGTTATATTTATAATAACCCATTTTGTAATAGTAGGGGTTATGAACATATATACTAGCCAATCCATTATATACGATAAATTAATGGTGGTATTTTTTGGATTAAATATATTCATATTAAATTGGACAGTTTTATTGGGGCAAATTAAGCTAAAAGGAGATAAATTACCAGAGAGCTTAGGAGAAACTATAAGATGGGATCTATATAGCTATGTGGTTGTTATCCCATTATCCATTCTATTAATTGATGCTAGCAATTATTATGGATATAAAGGTCTTATAATATTATGTCTTATAATAATAGGTGCAAATATATTATTTAAACTTTTAAGGAACTTAGTATTTATTAATAACGAATTAAGGGTAGTACATGAAGTGTCTTTATCAATAAGCTCAAAGTTAGATTTAACTGAAACTACAAATCATATATTAAAGGGTATAAATAAACTAGTAAATTGTGATTACTGCTGTGTATTACACTTTGATAAAACGGATTTATCGGTAAAGGTTTTAAATCACAAGAACTTTGAAGATATTGATATAGATATAGAAAATATAAAAGAGAAAATAACGGAATCTTTAGATAAACTATTAGAATATAAGAAGAGTTTTATTATTGAAAATATTGAGAGAAATAATATAAAAGATGAAGTTAGGTCTGTTTCGAAAGATATTAAATCTTTTATTTATGAGCCATTAACTTTAGAAGATGATATAATAGGATGTGTATTAATAATCAGTAGTAGGGCTAATAGTTTTGATAAAAGTCAGTTAAACATACTAGATATACTATCAAATCAAGCCGTTATAGCCATTGAAAATGCCAAATTATATAGAGAAGCTAAAAATAAAGCCATTATGGATAATTTAACTGGTTTATATAATCAAAAATATTTCTTTGATACACTAAATGTATTAACTAACAAGTGTAGTAGTTGTGAAAGGAAAGAGTGTATCCAGTGTAATAGGACTAGTTTAGTTATTCTAGATATTGACCATTTTAAAAGAGTCAATGATACATATGGTCATCAAACTGGAGATAAAATTTTATCAGAGGTTGGTAATATAATAAAGAGCAATGTAAGAAATACAGATATAGTAGCCAGGTATGGAGGAGAAGAATTTACTATAATATTACCTAGAACAGATGAAAGGACTGCATATGAAATCGCAAATAGAATAAGAGAATCCATTGAAAATAGAAAGTTCCGCAGTATGGATGGTCATAATATCAGTGTAACAATAAGTGGAGGAGTATCAGAATATCCCAGAAATGCAGATTCTGCTTCTACTCTTCTATCATATGCAGATAGGGCCATGTATACGGGAGCTAAAAGGAAAGGACGAAATAGAATTAGTGTATATGCGAGTTAATGGTGTGATTATATATGAATGAAAGAGCAATTATACATGTGGATATGGATGCTTTTTATGCATCAATAGAACAAAGAGATAATCCTAAACTTAAAGACAAACCCATAGCAGTAGGAGGGAATCCCAATGGAAGGGGTGTGGTGTGTGCTGCATCCTACGAAGCGAGAAAATATGGGGTAAAATCTGCTATGTCATCGAAGAAGGCTAGATTTTTATGTCCAAGTATTATTTTCTTACCTGTAGATATGAAAAAGTATAAAGAAGTTTCCAGACGAATACGATATATATTTACAAAGTATAGTAATAAAATAGAGCCTATATCCCTAGATGAAGCTTTCTTAGATGTAACAGGAAAAGATCCGATTAAAGTAGGAAAGGAAATAAAGGAAGATATACTTAGAGCCACTGTACTTACGGCATCTGTGGGAGTCTCTTATAATAAATTTCTAGCTAAGTTGGCTTCAGATATGGATAAGCCCAATGGATTTACTATTATAAGTAAAAAATGGGCTCAGGATATATTAAGACCTTTGCCAGTTAGAAAACTTTGGGGAGTAGGACCTAAGACTGAAGAGAAGTTAAATAAATTAGGTATTTATAAGATTGGTGAAATTGAAAAATATAATGATATTATTTTGAAGAAATTTGGTAAGAGGGGGTTGGAGTTAATAGAATTTTCTAAGGGGATAGATAATCGTCCAGTGGAAAATAGTCTGAAACCCCAATCTATAGGTGAAGAAAATACATTTAGTGAAGATGTGATTGATAAAGGAGTTTTGTATAGTACAATAGATAAATATGTTAAAGATATTATATATAGAATAAAAGTAAGAAAAATATTAATAAGGACTATAACTGTGAAGATAAAATACAATGACTTTTCTATAGAAACAAGGAGTTTTACATTAAATTATCCTACAGATAGACAAGATGTTATTAAGAAAACAGCTAATTATATTTTAGATAATAAGTTTAAAATTAATAAAAAAATTAGGTTATTAGGGGTCACTGTTTCTAACTTTATTTATCCCGATGACCCACTACAGTTAAGGTTTAATATAGATAGTTAATACGGAGGTGACTTTATAATATGAGACGTTCAAGTAAAAGAAGAAATAGAAGCAAAGGCAAGCTGAGAAATTTTATAATATTTATAATAATATTACCATTAATTTCGATTTTAATTGGAGTTGGAATAGTAAAGTTTATTATTTTACCTAGAACTTCTATAAATAAAGATACTAAAAGTGAAAATGAAGAAGTTATTGATGATGTAAATAAAGATGATGTACAGTCTGAAAAAAAAGAACAAGATTCTAAAACTGAAGAAACAGATAAGGAAGATAACAATAGGGAACAGGAAAAAATAACTAAAGTACAAGCAGAAGGATTTGATTTATATAATATACAAATAGGAAGTTTTAATAGCAAAGAAAATGCCCAGGTCTTATTAAATCAATTAAATGACAAAGGTCTTTATGGTTATTTGATAAAAGATAAAGCATATAAAGTATATGTGGCTACTTTTTTTAATGAAGAAGAAGCTGAAGAGTATAAGAAAGAGGTAAAAAAAACATATAAAGATTCCTTTACTGATAGAATCACAGTGGAAGACTTAATTTTGGAATATAACAAGGAGAATGAAGTAGTAATTAAAGATTTTATTAATCTTATAACAATCATAAATAATAGTTATGGAGAAGAAACTAGTTTGTGGAATTCTGTAATTAGAGGTGGAGATGTAAGTATAGTAAAAGAATTTATGACTAATAACACTAATAATATTAGGCAAGAATTGACTGGTATTAGCGATAAAGTTGCTAACAAAAACTTTGGAGAGAAAATCAACTATATAAAAGAGAATATTAAAATAAGAGAAGAAATTATTTCAGGGTTAAACAAAAATGAGTCTGTTGGCCAATTGTATATAAAATTCAATGAAGGATTATTTCAATATGTAAATATATTTTCAAAATGATTGTTCAAGCTTTAATACTAGAGTATAAAAAAGCTATTAACCGATAGGGGGGATACATTTGAAACTAAAAAAAATAAAAGAAATTTTAAAAGGTGAAATTTTAACAGGTAAAAGTAATTTAGATAAAGAAGTAGTGGCAGCATTTGGATGTGATTTGATGAGTGATGTCCTTGCTTTTGTAGAAGAGGGGACAGTTTTATTGACTGGCTTAACCAATCCCCAAGTGATTAGAACAGCGGAAATGATTGATGTATTTGCAATAATATTTGTAAGAGATAAGACCCCTAGCGAAGAAATATTAGAATTAGCTGAAGATAGGGGAATAACTATAATAACTACGGCTTATACACTATATACTGCCTGTGGTAAACTTTATGAAAAAGGATTAGACGGGTTATCTATAGAAGAAGGGATAAGGAATTAAATGGGAGAATCAAGAAAGTCAATTAAATTAGAATATGAGATTACAGGGAATGATTTTACTAAGGCAGGAGAAGCTTCAAGCAATGTAAAAAAGATATTAACTCAGCTGGGAATTAAATCTAAGATAATAAGAAGAGTAGCTATAGCAACATATGAAGTTGAAATGAACGTTGTAATTCATTCAATTGGAGGGGATATAACTGTAACTATAGATACAAATAAAATACAAATTAAAGCTGTTGATAGAGGTCCAGGAATAGAAAATATTGATCTTGCTATGAAAGAAGGTTTTTCAACAGCACCTAATAGTGTTAGGGAATTGGGATTTGGAGCAGGAATGGGATTACCCAATATGAAAAGATGTTCAGATGAGTTTAATATTACATCATCTAAAGAAAGTGGTACGGAGGTTTTAATGAATATAAATATTAATTAAGAATAGATAGTAGGTGATATGTATGAGTGAATATTTTCATTCAGTGGTACTTGATGAGAAGAAATGTAACGGGTGTACAAATTGTATGAGACGATGTCCAACTGAGGCTATAAGAGTTAGAAATAAAAAGGCAGTAATAATTAAAGATAGGTGTATAGACTGTGGGGAATGTATCCGGGTATGTCCTTATCATGCTCAGAATTCTACCACTGATGACTTATCCAAATTAAAAGAATTTAAATATAATATTGCTATACCTGCCATGCCTTTATATGGGCAATTTAGTGTAGATACTGATATGTCAAAGGTATATAAGGGGATAGAAGGTTTAGGTTTTGATTATGTTTTTGATGAGGCTATAGCTGCTGATATTCTTACTGAAGTTATAAAATCTTTAATAAAGGATAATACTTTTCAAAAACCAATGATTTCATCATTATGTCCAGCAATAGTTAGACTGATTCAGGTGAGGTTTCCCTCCCTTATAGATAATATTATAAAGGTTGAGTCACCGATGGAAATAGCAGCCAGAATGGCTAAAAAAGATGTGATGGAAAAGTATAATCTAAAATCAAAGGATATCGGTATCTTTTACTTGACTCAATGTCCAGCTAAAGTAACAAGTATCAAAAAGCCCATAGGCATAAAGAAATCAATTTTAGATGGAGCTATATCAGTAAAAGAAATTTATGGTGATATAGTTAAGAATGCCAAATCTGTAGTAAAGAAAAAACAATTTAAAAAAGCATCTCCCCAAGGTATTGGCTGGGCTAGAGTTGGAGGACAAAGCTATGCAATAGGAGTAGAAAATTATATTGCAGTGGACGGAATAGAAAATGTTATAAATGTGTTAGAAGAAATAGAATTGGGAAAACTAGATAATTTAGATTATTTTGAAGGCTTGGCTTGCACAGGAGGATGTGTTGGGGGGCCCTTAAATGTAGAAAATCCTTTTATAGCTAAGAGTAGAATTAGGAAATTATCTGAAAGCACAGAAAAGAGTTCTAACTACAGTAAAGAATATGTTGATGACCTATATAATAGTGGTATTATAAATTGGACTGAAAAGATAGAACCCAAGGGTATAATGACCCTAGATAGCGATATACAAAAGGCTATTGAAAAGATAGAACAAATAAAATCCATAGTTGGAGAACTGCCAGGACTTGACTGTGGTTCCTGTGGGGCACCTACTTGTAATGCTTTAGCAGAAGATATTGTAAGGGGTTATGGGAAAATAGAAGATTGTATATTTAAATTAAAAGAAATTATTAACGAAAAATAATTGGAGGGGTAGAATGGATTTAAATAAAATTATTGAAGAGTTAAACTTAGAAATAGTTGCTGGTTATAATGAAGAAATGGTTGAAGTTCAAGGGGTATATATATGTGATCTTTTAAGTTTAGTTATGTCAAAGGCTAAATCTAAAGATATTTGGATAACTATACAATCCCATGTTAATATTATAGCGGTGGCTACTTTGGTGGAATTATCATGTATAATAGTAGCGGAGGGTATGGATATTGATAAAGATACTATAAAAAAAGCTAATGAAGTGAAAGTCCCTTTGCTAAAGTCAAAACTGGATGCATATACTCTAGCTTCACAGCTAAATAAATTGGGAATTTAAAATGGAATTAAGTATTGATTTACACATCCATTCAACCCTATCACCTTGTGGCTCCGATGATATGACCCCTAATAATATTATAAATATGAGCTATATAAAGGGATTGGATGTAATATCAATAACTGACCATAATACGATGTTGAACTATGGTCCTGCTTATAAAATTGCAAAGAAGAAAGGTATTACATTAATACCGGGAATTGAGGTCACAACTAAAGAAGAGGTTCACATTTTATGTTACTTTGATGATTTTAAACTAGCATATGAATTTGGGAAAATCATATATAATAGTTTGCCAAATATAAAAAATCAAAATGATATATTTGGAAATCAATATATATGTGACGAAAGTGATGAAGTAGTAGGTAGTTTAGATAAGTTATTATTAAATAGTACCACTTTTTCTATAAAAGAAGTTAATAAATTGATTAAAAATTATAAAGGGGTTATGATACCTGCCCATGTTGATAGAAAATCTTATAGCATTTTAGGGACTTTAGGTTTTATACCTGACTACTTAGACATAACAACTATCGAAGTGTCCAATAGACCGAGGTTAAGTAAAATAAATAAATTTACTGATTTATCTAAATATAATATAATTGAAAACTCAGATGCCCATTACTTACAGGATATAAATGAAAGGATAAATTATATTTATCCCAAAGAAAATCAAGTTAAATCTATATTAGAATATTTGTCAAAATTCTGGGGGAATAATCAATGAAAGAATTGTCATTGCACATATTAGACTTAGCTGAGAATTCTTTAAAAGCCAAGTCTAAACTCATAGAGATAACCATAGAAGAAGATTTACAAAAGGATATATTAACCATTATAATAGAGGATGATGGTAAGGGAATGGATAGTGAGATGCTTAGAAAAGTTGAAGATCCTTTTACTACTACGAGAACTACAAGGAAAGTGGGACTTGGTATATCTTTGACTAAGGCTGCATGTGAAAGATGTAATGGTAACTTCAGTATAAATTCTTTAAAGGGTAGGGGGACTAAAATAATTTGTACATTTCAGCATAGTCATATAGATAGGGCACCTTTAGGGAATATGGGAGAAACTATGGTAAGTATAATAAATAGCACTAATAATACAGATATAGTTTATAAGCATACTGTGAATAAAGAAAAATTTTTACTGGAAACTAAAGAAATAAAAAAAATATTAGAGGGAGTAAGTATAAAATCGGTAGATGTGCTCCTATGGATAAAAGAATATGTAAATGAAGGTATAACAAATCTTTATAAACATAAGAAAAACTTATAGTATAGTTAATAAATCCATACACAATAGGACAAAAAAGTGTTATAATTGTAGAGTAGCGATAAATCTGTCCATGTTATTGGGTAAAAAATTATAGAAAAAAGTCAACTTTTGTATTATCAAAAGTCAGACTTTTTTATTTTGTCTATATCCTATATGGACAAGCCTTTACAAAAAATTAATATATAAGCATTACCTATATATAACTATCATATATTTTAGATAGGACAACTTTTTATCTTTATATTCTTCTTTTTATAAAATAAAATGCTATAACCCATATTTTTTATTTGTATAAAAGGATTTTGTATACAAGATTTAAGATTACTATATTTAGAAAAATTAAAAATAAGAGGTGAAAAAGATGCTAGGAAAAAAGTTTACTTTTAAAGGTGGAGTACATCCTCCACATTTTAAGAGGTATACAGAACAAGTGGCTATTGCTAGAGCAAAAGACCCTGAAATAGTAAAAATCCCCTTGCAACAGCATATTGGAGCTCCCTGTGAGCCAATAGTTAAGATAGGAGACAAGGTTAAAGTGGGGCAGAAAATAGGAGAAGCTAAGGCTTTTGTATCAGCACCGATACATTCTAGTGTATCTGGAACTGTGAAAAAGATAGCTCAATTTGATTCTTCTACTGGGTCAAAGGCATTATCTATTGTCATTGAATCCGATGGCTTAAATGAAGTTCATGAAGATGTAAAGTCCAAGGGAAGCTTGGACAGTTTAAGTAAAGAAGAGATAATAAATATTATAAAAGAATCAGGTATAACAGGGATGGGAGGAGCAGGTTTCCCGACCCATGTAAAACTATCTCCACCGCCAGAAAAGAAAATAGATACGGTTATTCTTAATGGAGCAGAGTGTGAACCTTTTTTAACTGCTGACCATAGATTAATGCTTGAAAAACCTGAAAAAATAGTAGATGGCTTAAAGGCTATTATGAAGGCGGTAGATGTAAATAAAGGCTATATAGGAATAGAAGAAAATAAACCTGATGCTATTAAAGTTATGAAGGAAATAGTTTCAAAAGAATCAAATATAGAGGTTATAGCTGTGGTTACAAAATATCCACAAGGAGATGAGAAAAGGCTTATTAATGCCATTACAGGCAGGGAAGTTCCATCGGGAGGCTTACCAATGGATGTTGGTGTTGTTGTTAATAACGTTGGAACTGCAGCAGCCATAGCAGATGCTATTAAAACTGGTATGCCATTGATAGAGAGGATTGTAACCATAACTGGAGAGGCTATAAGTGAGCCTAAAAATCTTATTGTAAAGGTGGGAACTTCTTTTAAAGAAGTGATTGAACAATGTGGAGGATATAAAGAAAAAGTTGGTAAGTTAATCTCTGGTGGTCCAATGATGGGAATTGCTCAATTTACAGATGATGTTCCTGTAATAAAAGGAACTTCTGGGATATTGGCTTTAAATAAGAAACAGGCAAAAATAGCAGAGCCTAGTCCATGTATAAGATGTGGAAAATGTGTAGATATTTGTCCAATAAAATTACAACCCTTATTTATAAGTCAACTATCATTAAAAAGAATGTATGATGAAGCTGAGGAATATAGTCCCTTAGATTGTATAGAGTGTGGTTCATGTTCCTTTATTTGTCCGTCTAAAAGACCATTGCTTCAATCAATAAGAGTTGCTAAAAGAGAGATTATATCAAAAAGGAAAAAAAGTTAATCGATTGGAGGGATAAGAATGGATAGTAAATTAATAGCGTCTTCATCACCCCATCTTAGGTCTGATGAGACGGTAAGTAGAATTATGTTAGATGTTTTAATTGCATTGTTACCGGCTACATTAATGAGTGTTTATTACTTTAGATTTGATGCAATAAAATTAATAGTTTTAGCAATTGCATCAGCATTGATAACTGAAGTTATTTTTCAGAAAGCTTTAAAAAAACCGGTTACAATTAATGATTTAAGTGCCGTTGTTACTGGACTTTTATTGGCTTTTAATATTCCAGCTTCTGCCCCTTGGTGGATACCAGTTATAGGGTCGGCATTTGCTGTAGGGATAGTTAAGCAACTATTTGGTGGTCTTGGTCATAACTTTATGAACCCAGCATTGGCTGCTAGAGCCATGTTACTTGCATCATGGCCAGTGGAGATGACCAGTTGGGTAAAAACAGGAGCCGATGCTGTTAGTACAGCTACTCCCCTTGGAATTTTAAAAGAAGGTGGGGATGCAGTATTACCTTCTTTAACAGAAGTTTTTATAGGTAATGTTGGAGGATGTTTAGGTGAAACATCTGCTTTAGCATTGATATTAGGTGGAATTTATTTACTATATAGAAGGGTTATAAATTGGAGAATTCCTTTTACCTATATAGGAACAGTGTTTGTTGTTTTATTATTATTTGGAACAGGAATAGAAAATAGCTTTTATCATTTATTAGCTGGAGGACTTATGCTAGGGGCATTTTATATGGCTACAGATTACTCATCATCCCCGGTTACACCTAAAGGTCAAATAATATTTGGGATTGGATGTGGTCTTATTACAGCCATAATTAGACTTAAGGGAGGATATCCAGAAGGAGTATCCTACTCAATACTATTGATGAACTTAATAGCTCCTTTAATAGATAAATATACAAGTCCAAAAGTATTTGGTGAGGTGAAGCAAAATGCGTGAGATTATTAAATTAGGATTAATATTATTATTAATAACTTCTGTTGCAGCCTCAATATTAGGATTATCTAATGGCTTAACTGAAGGTAAGATAGAAGAGGTTGAAGCTAAGGCTAGTGAAGAGGCTAGAAAAGAAGTCCTACCTGGAACAGATAGCTTTAAGTCTATTGATGACAATAAGTTTAAAGCAATAAAGGATGAGAATGATAAAATATTAGAGGTATATAAAGGTATGTCAGATGGTAGCTTAGCTGGATATGCAATAAAGACTGTGACTTCTGGTTACGGAGGAGATGTAGAGGTAATCACTGGTATATCAATTGAAGGCAAAATAACAGGTATAAAAGTTGTAAAGCATCTTGAAACCCCTGGACTCGGTGCAAATGCAACTTCAGCGGATTTTCAAGATCAATATAAAGGAATAAGTACAGATAAAGAAGTGGTGAGGGTTAAGACTAATCCATCAAAGGATAATGAAATACAGGCATTAACCGGTGCAACTATTACTTCCGATACTGTTACAGATTGTGTTAACATGGCTAGGGAATTATTTAATGACAGATTGAATAAATAGTTATTTTCAATGGAGGTGAAAAAATGAGTATTTTCAAGAACTTTAAAAATGGACTTGTTGATGAAAATCCAATATTCGTACAACTTCTAGGTATGTGTCCTACACTGGCAGTTACAACTACTGCTACCGATGGTATGGCTATGGGACTTGCAACTACTTCAGTATTATTTGGAGGAAACTTAGTTATATCTCTGCTTAGAAGAGTTATTCCCGATAAGATTCGTATACCGGCATTTATAGTTATCATTGCAACATTCGTAACCCTAATAGAAATGTTTATGCATGCCTATGCTCTTGATTTATATAAATCCTTGGGATTATTTATACCCCTTATAGTTGTAAACTGTTTAATCTTAGGTAGAGCAGAATCCTTTGCATCTAAGAATAATGTAGGAAATTCTGTAGCCGATGGATTAGGAATGGGACTAGGATTTACAATAGGACTTATAATATTAGGAGCAGTTAGAGAAATATTAGGTTCAGGAAGTATATTTGGATACCAATTATTAGGTGAAGCCTTTAAGCCAGCCATTATAATGATATTACCTCCCGGTGCTTTTTTAGCATTAGGAATCTTAGTTGGATTATTCAATTGGAGTAAAAAAAGAAAAAGGACTAATGGATAAAGGAGGGTTATAGATGGAATTTTTTACGATTTTAGTAAGTGCCATCTTTGTAAATAACTTTGTACTTGCAAAATTTTTAGGAATATGTCCATTTTTAGGAGTTTCTAAAAAGGTAGAAACTGCCTTTGGAATGGGTATGGCGGTTACATTTGTTATGACATTGTCATCAATAATTACTTATTTCATACATCACTTTATTTTAGTGAAACTAGGTATAGAGTTCCTACAGACTATGGCCTTTATATTGGTTATAGCATCCCTTGTACAATTTGTTGAAATGTTTGTTAAAAAAGCAAGTCCTGGTTTATATGATGCCCTAGGGGTGTTCTTACCTCTTATAACTACAAACTGTGCGGTATTAGGTCTTGCTATATTAAATATACAGGAAGAATATACACTATTTAAAACAATAACCCATGCAGTTGGGGCTTCAATAGGTTTCTCTCTAGCTATAGTATTATTTGCTGGTATAAGGGAAAGGATAGCCCTTGCCGATGTACCGGAATCGTTACAAGGATTTCCTATTGCCTTAATAACTGCTGGATTAATGGCAATAGCATTTTTAGGATTCCAAGGACTTGTTTAGGAGGTGAGTGAAATGGTTGAAAATATATTATATCCCGTTGCAACACTAGGAGGACTAGGTCTATTATTTGGAGTAGGACTGGCAATTGCTTCTAGGGTATTTGCAGTGGAGGTAGACCCTAAGGTTGAAAAAGTTAGATTAGCTTTGCCAGGTGCCAATTGTGGAGCCTGTGGTTATCCTGGGTGTGATGCTTTTGCCGATGCTGTAGTTAAAGGAGACGCCCCAGTAAATGGATGCCCTGTAGGAGGAGCTAAGGCAACGGAAGAAATAGGTGAAGTTATGGGTGTAAGTGCAGATTCAGGAGAAAAAAAGGTGGCTAGGGTTATATGCCAAGGAACTGAATGTAATGCCAATGAAAAAGTAGAATATACAGGGATAAGTGACTGTAAAGCTGCGGCTATGGTACAAGGGGGAAGTAAGTCTTGTCAGTATGGATGTTTAGGTTTGGGTACATGTGTTGATGTATGTCCCTTTGATGCAATAGATATAGTAGATGGTATTGCAAAGATAAATCCTGAGAAATGTACAGCTTGTAATAAATGTATAGAGAACTGTCCAAAGGCAGTTATAGAAATGGTGCCATACGATCAAAAAGTGCACGTAGATTGTAATAGTAATGAATTCGGAAAAGATGTTAAGGTTAAATGTACAACTGGTTGTATAGGATGTCAGATATGTGTCAAAGCATGTCCATTTGATGCAATGGAATTTGATAACAAGCTGGCAAAAATAAACTATGATAAATGTACTAATTGTATGATATGTGCTGAAAAGTGTCCAACCAATGCTATTTGGGCAGACTTTGATAGTAGACAAAAAGCTGAAGTAATAGAAGATAAATGTATAGGATGTACGATATGTGCAAAGAAATGTCCTGTTGATGCTATAGAAGGTGAACTCAAAGGAGTTCATAAAGTAATAGAAGATAAGTGTATAGGATGTGGTCTTTGTTCAGAAAAATGTCCAAAGGATGCAATCAAGATGAAATAAAGAAAGCGGCCTAGCCGCTTTTTTTGTTTAAAGAATAAATACTTATTTAGAGAATAAAGAATAGATAAGGAAACCGTGGAATGAATTCCACACTACTAATCCTGTTGATGGGGGATTCGTAATCCCACGGCTCACCCTCCTTGCTCCATGCACTTTGCAATGAACAAAGAAGCATCGACAGCACCTTTGTTCTATTACTATTTGAAAAAATTGCAACTTGTAAATAGTAAGGGGAAATGGTAAACTTAGAATGTGTATAGTATGGCTTTATAGTCTTAAAGACAGTTTTATATAAAGAAGGATGTTATATATGACAAGATGGGATAAATATTTAATTATTTTTGTTTTAATAGCAAGTTTATTAGGACTATATTATGTAAAAAATGCCTTTGTTGATAATGGCATTAAACAAGTCAAAATCGAAGTTGATGGTGATGTCTACAAAAAAATCAGATTTGACTCCATCAAAAATAACAGATTTATAGAAATAAAAACTAAATTTGGATACAATAAGGTGGAAATATCCGATGATAAAGTTAGGGTGGTTGAGGCAGACTGTCCTGATAAACTAGATGTAAAACAGGGCTGGATAGAAAGGCCAGGAGAAGTTATAGTCTGCTTGCCTAATAGACTAGTTATTCAAATAGTAAGTGAAGAAGAAGTAGAAGAAGAATATGATTATATAAGCTATTAGCTAAAAAGAAAGAGTGAAATTATGACTAGGCTTCATAGATTAATTTTTTTATCGTTATTGATATCAATAGGACTGGTACTTAGTATTGTGGAATCTTCGATGCCAGTTCCATTTTTAGCACCGGGAGCAAAGCTAGGTTTAGCAAATGTAGTAACTTTAATTACACTTGTTATACTAGGTTTTAGGGATGCACTTATCGTAGGAATATTAAAAAGTATAACTTTTGTTCTTGCAACGGGAAGTGTTTCTAGTATATTTTATAGTTTAACAGGGGTTATTTTTAGTACTATTTTAATGTATATTGTCTATAAATATTTTTCAAATTATTTTAGTCTTATAGGGGTCAGTATTTTTGGTGCCATTAGTCATAACATTGGACAAGTTATGATAGCATCAATAATGATGGAAAATATCATGATTTTTTCTTATTTGCCTATAATGACTTTAATTAGCCTTTTTACTGGGTATTTTGTTGGTTTAGTATCAATTTTTGTTGATAAAAATCTTTCAGGCAGAATTTTCAAGCTATAGATTAAGTTTAGGGACACAATAACTATTTATTTTATTATTTTTTGGTGTTATAATTGATAATGATATAGGCAATGATTAAATTAATACTAAGTAAATTATTTATAATACAAGTACAATTTAATAGGTGGTATAAATATGAAAAAAATAGTATTGGCTTCATCTTCACCTAGAAGAAGAGAGCTATTAAGTGAATTTAATTTAGACCTAAATATAATAAGCAGTAATATAAAAGAAAAGATCAATATTACAGAAAAACCTGAGCAAGTGGCAATGACATTGGCATTTGAAAAAGCATACGATGTAGCTATAAAAATATCAGAAGAGAAAATCGTATTGGCTGCAGATACTATTGTAGTAAAAGACTTTATTTTAGGAAAGCCTAAAAGTGAATTAGAAGCATTTGAGATGTTAAGTAAATTAAATGGACAACAACATTATGTTATTACAGGTATTTCGCTAATTAATTTAAGTAAAGGAATTAAAGTAGTAGATTATGCCAAAACTATAGTGACATTTAAACAGTTACCAGAAAGTAAAATAAGAAAGTATATAAATACAGGTGAATATAAGGATAAATCTGGAGGATATGGAATTCAAGGAAAAGGATCTATTTTGGTGGATGAGATAGAAGGATCTTATTCAAATGTTGTTGGACTTCCATTATCTAAAGTGGAAGATTTGTTAGAAAGATATTTTGGATTTAGTTTGCTTTAAAATTGATAAAAAATAGTAAAGATTGGGTTGTATAGTTACAAAGTTACGATGTTACGAAGTTATATGATTAGTCTAAATATTAATTTATATTTAGTGTAACCTTGTAGCATCGTAACTTTGTAACAGATAACTTTTAATTATTTGGAGGACTTATGAAATCAAGATTAAGTTACACTATAAAAGATTTACCCAAGGATGAAAGACCTAGGGAGAAACTTCTTAAATTTGGTGTTAAATCCCTCTCAAATGCAGAGTTGCTAGCAATTATAATAAGAACAGGAAATAGAAGTGATACGGCCCTTGAGCTATCACATAAACTTTTAACAATGGATAAAAGGGGACTAGCATTTCTAACTGAACTGTCAATTGAAGAAATAACAAAAATAAAAGGTATTGGTAAGTGTAAAGCTTCCCAGATAATGGCCACCTTAGAAATGTCAAGACGGATTGCTTCTATTAAAGCTATTGATAAATTAAAAATAACCTCTCCTTCTGATGTTTCTAATGTCCTAATGGAAGAAATGAGATATCTTAAAAAGGAGTACTTTAAAGTAATCTTATTAGATACAAAAAATCAAATTATTTCAATAGAGAATATTTCAATAGGGAATCTAAATTCTTCTATAGTTCATCCAAGGGAAGTATTTAGTGTAGCTATAAAGAGGAGCAGTGCATCAATTATCTTAACTCATAATCATCCAAGTGGGGACCCTACCCCCAGTGGTGAAGATATAAATGTAACTAACAGAATAGTGGCTAGTGGCAATATATTGGGAATAAATGTATTAGATCATATTATTATTGGTGATGGAAATTATGTTAGTTTAAAAGAAAAGAATATACTATAGTGTAAGGAGTAAGGAGGAGCAGAAAATATGGGAATATTAAATATGTTTTCTAAAGATATGGGAATAGACTTAGGAACAGCAAATACACTTGTTTATATAAAGGGTAAAGGAATTATAATTAGAGAGCCTTCAGTGGTTGCTATACAATCAAATAATGAAGTGTTAGCAGTTGGAGAAGAAGGAAAAAGAATGATAGGTAGGACTCCAGGTCATATATATGCCATAAGACCATTAAAAGATGGTGTAATAGCTGACTTTGATGTAACACAAAGTATGCTTAAATACTTTATAAAAAAAGCATATCCTAAACGTTCGTTTGTACAACCCCGTGTAGTTGTATGTGTACCATCGGGAGTTACAGAGGTAGAAAAAAGAGCTGTGGAAGAAGCATCTATGCAAGCTGGTGCTAGAGAAGCATATCTAATAGAGGAGCCGATGGCAGCAGCTATTGGTGCAGGGTTACCTGTACAGGAACCTACTGGAAGCATGGTTGTAGATATAGGAGGAGGAACGACTGAGGTTGCGGTTATTTCCTTAGGAGGAATTGTTACAAGTAAGTCTATAAGGATAGCAGGAGATGAGTTAGACACAGGAATAGTACAATATGTAAAAAAAGAATATAGTTTAATGATTGGTGAAAGAACAGCAGAGGATATAAAAATTCAAATAGGTTCAGCTGATATGAAAAATAAGGAAGAAAAGATGAAGATAAGGGGTAGAGATTTAATATCTGGATTACCTAAAACTATAGAAATTACTTCATCAGAAATCTATGATGCAATGAAAGAGCCTGTTATGAATATTGTTGATGCTATTAAATATACATTGGAAAAAACACCTCCTGAGTTAGCTGCAGATATTATGGAATTAGGAATAATGCTTACAGGAGGAGGAGCATTATTAAATGGCTTAGATAGACTTATCAGAAAAGAAACAGGTATGCCAGTTCATATAGCTGAAAATCCCCTTGATTGTGTGGCTCTAGGAACTGGAAAAGCACTAGAAAATATAGAAACACTTAAGAAAATTTCAGGTAGTTCTAAGAAATTGGGGTAAGTTGGTGATAGGATGTCAATATTTAAAAAGTATGGAGGTAGAATGATAGTAGCAGCTGTTACTATCATTCTAATTATAATCATAGGAATAACGGCAGGAGGAAGAAGTAAAGTAACATTTGTTGAAAATATAGTGGGAAAATTAATAACACCTATTCAAGGATTTATTTATGATATAGGAGAATCAGTGTCTGGTACCTTTAACTCTATAACTAATTTATCAGATATTAAAAGACAAAATGCTAAGTTAGAAGAAGAGATAACTAAATTAAAAAAAGAAAATAGAACATATGAAGACATAATCATGAGAAAGGAGTATCTTAGAAAAGAAGCCATATTAAAAGATACTATTGAGTACAATTATGTAGAATCAGAAATTATAGGCAAAGACCCTGGCAATTGGTTTGATAAGTTCATAATTGATAAAGGTGCTAAAGCTGGAATAAAAAAAGGTGATGCTGTAGTACAAGCTGTAGAAGTAGAAGATGAAATTATTGAAGAAGGTTTAGTAGGTAAAGTTATAGAAGTAGGAGATGATTGGGCTAAAGTTATATCTATCATAGATGAAGGTAATAAGGTAAGTTATAAGGTACTAAGGACCCAGGATGGAGGAATAATAGCAGGAAGCATTAATGGAGAGATTACTGGATATTTATTTGACAATAAAGCGGAGGTAGTAAAGGGTTATAAAGTAGTGACTTCAGGATTAGGAGGAGTTTATATTAAAGATCTTTATATAGGGGAAATTGTAGATGTAACTAAGAATGATGATGACCTAATGAAAACTATAAAGCTAAAATCAGCAATAGACTTTAAACGATTGAATAAAGTTTTTGTTATAACTGATAAAAAGGAATAGAGGGGTAATATAGTGAATATTATTTTAATTATTTTAATAACTATTTTTAATTTTATTCTTCAATCTACAGTGTTTCAATATATAAGTATAAACGGTGTTATACCAAATACTACTCTTATATTTATAACGGTATTTGCATTACTTAAAGGGAAAAAAGTAGGTGCTCCACTGGGGCTGGGATTAGGGCTCTTACATGACATAGTTTTTAATGATGTTATAGGTATATATGCCCTATTGTATTTTATAGTGGGATATACAATTGGATTAATAGATAATAATGTATTTAAGGAGAATCCTTTAGTAGTTGTGGTGTTTACTGGTGTATCTACTATAGGATTTCAATTTATGTACTATATATTTATGTTTTTTTCTTCAATAGATATAGAGTTCATATATTTTATAAAAAATATTGTAATAGTGGAAGTCCTTTATAATTCAATTCTTTCTATACCTATATATAAATTTATATACAGTTTTAATAAAGGTGAAAAGCTTAAATTTGGAAGCAGATAGGAGAGGGAGAAATGAAGAAGTTAATTGAAAAGTTAAAAGATAGATATAATATACTGACTATTATTATTTGTTTTATAGTTTTACTTCTTTCCTTTAGATTAGCCACATTAACCATAGTACACGGTGATGAGCTTAGAAAGAAATCGGATACTAAGAGGTTAAAACAAGTATCTATAACTGCTCCAAGGGGTGAAATAAGGGATAGGTATGGTCGGCTATTAGCTACAAATAAGCCCAGTTTTACTGTACAATTATTAAAAGACGAATTGAGCAATGAAAGTGAGGAAAGAAATCAAATATTATTAGAACTTATGAGTATATTAGAAGACAATAATGAAAGCTATGTGGATCAATTCCCCATAGTATTTAATATTTTTCAATACAAGGACAAAGAGAAATATATACAAAATGATGCTTTACCAGAAGAAATAGTTATAAAAACTATTATTGATAATAAACTTATTGGACAGCTATTTAATATTTTTTATAACTATAAAGATGGTGAACATAACTTCAGTTATATAGCAGCGGACAAAGGAAAATTAATTTTGGAAAAAGAAGGGATAGAAGTCCCTATTAATATAAGGTTAGAAAATAATCAAGTTAATATAGAATTTTCCAAGAATAAAGACATTGATCTATGGAAAAAAGAAATGAAAATAGATGAAAAATTAAGTGCAAAGGATACTTTAACATATCTTATAAGTAAAGATAACAAAAATATTAGAAAATTAATGTCCAGTCCTATTTTTAGGAAATTAGCATTTGAATTTCTAAAGGGGAATGGGTATATAGATGATTTAAAACTAACTGAGTATGCTTTTCGATATGATGTGGACTATATAACTAAAAAAGTTGAGTTAATTAAGTCTTTGCCTAATATAGGAGTCACATTGGAATCCGATGCCAAAGACGACTTTATAAATATTGTGCTAAATACATCAATAAATAAATTGATCAGTGGTGTTTTTGAATCAGAAAATGGTGAAATAATCCCAGGGCAGAGTCTTATTACTAAATTAAAAGAAAAAGAAATAGATTTACCAATAATATATGAAATAGACCATGATAACAATAAACTAAAATTTAAATATGAAAGTGAGAAGTCGAAGGTACAGTTTTTAAAAAGGGAAAATTTAAATCAAGAGTCTAAGGCTGTTGATGCTTTGATAAGTGTCGGGGAAAAATATAATTTAATACAAGAAGTAATCTTTGAAAAAGATATAAAATATATAGCTCAGAGGGAAACTTTAAACTTTATTAATCCAGAGATATCGGTTAAAGAAGGGGTAGAATATACTACCATGGTTAATAAAAAGAACTGGTTAAAACAAAGAGGAATATCTGATGTAAAAAATGCAAAAGAAACTTTTAGAAAGGTTATGGAAAAGGAAAATATAAATGAAAATTTAAGTAGATATGAAGTTAGACATGTTTTAACTGCTAAAGAACAACTAAGAAAGCAAATATATAAAGCCTATGAACCTATTACTATATCATATGGAATTAGAGAAACTACTGTAGCAGAAATAGAAGAAAAGAATTTAGAACTTAAAGGTGTTAAAGTTTCTATAGAGCCTGTAAGATACTATCCTATGGGGGATTTGGCATCCCATTCTTTAGGCTATATGGGGAAGATAGCTACAGAGTCAGAGATTAATAAATATCTTAGAAACAGAAAAAATTATTCCCCCGATGATTTAATAGGTAAAACAGGTTTAGAGCAGAAGTTTGAGGAATATCTTAAGGGAGTCGATGGAAAAAAGAAAGTAGAAGTAGATGCCCTAGGAAACACTACAAAGGTTTTTAGTGAAGAAAAGGCTAAACCGGGAAATAATTTGTTTTTAACAATAGATGCGAACTTACAGAAAAAAGCAGAGGAATTATTGGAATACGGATTAAAAGAAATACAAAAAGGTGGAGTTTATCAAAGTAAGTGGGGAGATTATGACTATAGGGATACATTTGAAAATGCCACTACCGGCTCCCTTGTTGCTATTGATGTGAAAACTGGGGAAGTATTGGCTATGGCCAATTATCCATCATATGATCCTAACCTATTTTCCACTGGAATATCCTATGCAGATTATGAGGGTCTAAAACCGAAGAATGAAGAGGATCCATTGGCGCCTAGACCCCTTTATAATGTTGCAATGAAGACGGCTGTTCAACCAGGTTCTATATTTAAAATGATTACTGCCTTAGCAGGCTTAGAAAAGGGAATAGACCCCTATGCTAAATTATTGACAAGGGGATTTATAGAACTGGGAAACAGAACATTTGGTTGCTGGATTTGGAATGATCGGGGAGGTACCCATGGATACGAAAATATGTTTGAGGCTATTAGAGATTCATGTAACTACTACTTTTATACTATAACTACTAATCCTGGGGAAAGGAGAACAGGTAAAAATTTAGGGCCTGCAGTTACTTTACAAGACATACTAGATTTATCAAAGAAATTTGGATTAGATGAAATAACTGGAATAGAAGTTCCTGGAGAAGGAATAAGGGGAGTACCCAATCCCGAAACTAAAATTAGGATTAGTAAAAGGCGATTAAAAGGATATTTAAAAGAGAATCTACAGTATTATATCAAAGAAAATATAGATATGGATGATAAGGAATTAAATAAAAAAATTGAAGAGATAACATCTTGGGTTGGTTTAAATACAACACTTTCTAGAGCTGAGGTTATAAAAGGTTTAGATGAGTTAGGATTTGATGGTTTAAGAAAATTAGAAGGAAAGAATACACCTTTGGTAGATGTAATAAAGTATACCTATCTAAATTATTCGGGATGGAAACAGGGAGATACTTTAAATGTATCCATCGGCCAAGGTCAAAATGCCTATACACCATTGCAAATGGCTAGATATATCGCCACATTAGCTAATGGAGGGTATAAAAATACTGTTAGTATAGTTAAGAAAGTTGAAAGTTATAATGGAGGCAAAATTACTTTTGAACCTGAAACAGAATCTAAAAGGATACAGTTAAATAATTATGAAAATCTTGACTATATTAAGAAAGGTATGCTAATGGTAACTGGACAAGGTGGGTCTGCCTATGGAGCTTTTAAAGATTTTCCAGTAAAAGTAGGGGCAAAAACTGGTACAGCTCAGAACCTTTCCATGAACCCTATTACTGGAGAAGAGTATGATCCCTATGCATGGTTTGTAGCTTTCGCTCCCTATGATGATCCCCAGATAGCAGTATCAGCTATAATCTTTCAAGGAGGTCATGGGGGATATGCCGGTCCAATGGTTAGAGATGTGATAGCGGAGTATTTAGGACTTAATAATCAATATGAAAATATTACTTTTGGAAACAAACTAATAAGATAGTACTATCTTATTAGTTTGTCTTTTTTTAAAAATCAAGAAGGAATTATTCTTTATTTGAAGAAGTATTATTTAACAGCAATATCTATGGAGGTAGTAACATGGGAACGAATTTGATTACATTTAAAGGAAATGAAAAAGGAATATATGTTTATATTAAGAATGGTGATTTTAAAAAAATTAAATTAGAATTAGATGATATGCTGAATAAGTCAAAGGATTTTTTCAAAGGGGGAAAAGTAGTTAATTTTAAAGGTAGATCATTGTCCTTAGAAGAAAAATCTGAATTAAAATATATAATAAACAATAAATACGGTATTGCTGTAGAGGAAATAATAGAAAAGGATGATAACAAAGACAATGTAGAAGCTAATTATTTTTTTGAAGGAATAGAGGAAGGGAAAACCAAATTTGTTAGGACAACTATTAGATCAGGACAAAAAGTTGAATATGATGGCAATATTATAATACTGGGGGATATAAATCCTGGAGGAGAGGTTACTGCTAAAGGAAACATAATCGTTTTAGGGGTATTAAGAGGAATAGCCCATGCCGGTTGTGATGGGAATACCGAAGCAATAGTTGCTGCTTTTAGATTACAACCGACTCAGCTTAGAATAGCCGATTTTATTGCACGTTCCCCAGATGATGATGATATAATATCAAAATGGCCAGAATTAGCTAAAATAAAAGACGATATGGTGTTGATTGAACCATATTTACCAAAAAAATAAGAAATTGTAGGAGGTTAGATATATGGGAGAAGTTATAGTTATTACTTCTGGAAAGGGTGGAGTAGGAAAAACGACTACTACTGCTAATATAGGTACAGGTTTAGCCATGGAAGGGAATAAAGTTGTTGTTATAGATGCAGATATAGGACTTAGAAATCTTGATGTAGTGTTGGGATTAGAAAACAGAATTGTCTATGACATTGTGGATGTGGTAGAAGGAGTTTGTAGATTAAAACAGGGACTTATACGGGATAAAAGATACGATGGACTTTTCCTGATGCCAGCTGCTCAGACTAAAGATAAAACTGCAATATCACCAAAGCAAATGTATGAATTATGTGAGAAGTTAAAAGAAAAGTTTGATTATGTTATTATAGATTGTCCAGCTGGAATAGAACAAGGATTTCAAAATGCTATAGCTGGTGCTGATAGAGCCCTTGTGGTTACCACCCCTGAAATTTCAGCTGTTAGAGATGCCGATAGAATAATCGGACTATTAGAAGCTAAGGGGTTGAATGATCCGCTGCTTATCATTAATAGAATTAGACAGGATATGGTTAAAAGAGGAGATATGATGAACATAGAGGATATGACTGATATTCTGGCCATTGATTTATTAGGTATAGTTCCAGATGATGAGTCTATTGTTATATCAACCAATAGAGGTGAGCCTGCAGTTACAGATGAGAAAACCTTGGCAGGACAAGCCTTTAGAAATATAACTAAAAGAATTATGGGAGAAGAGGTTCCCTTATTAAATCTAGATGTAGATGAAGGGATGCTGTCGAAGTTTAGAAAGTTAATTTTTGGGAAATAATAAAAAGGAGGAGTAGAGTTGGATTTTTTCAAGATTTTTGGGAAGAATGATAATAGTAGTAAAAACAAGGCAAAAGAAAGGTTAAAGCTTGTGTTAATCCACGATAGAGCAAATATTTCTCCTCGTTTTTTAGAAATGATTAAGGGAGATATGATAAGGGTAATATCCGACTACATGGAGATTGATGAACAGGGATTAGATATTAAATTTACAAGAACTAAGAGAGACAGTGATAATACACCAATACCTGCATTGGTTGCTAATATACCTATTATAAAAATGAAGGATAAGGATTTAGAATAATTTTACTAGGAGGCGGCCGATGAATATTGCATTAGTAGCCCACGATAAAAAGAAAAAAGACATAATTAATTTTGCTATAGCATTTAAACATATACTTAAGGAGCATAGATTATATGCTACAGGAACCACAGGTAGAGTTATAGAAGAGGCAACAGAACTTAACATTAAACGATTTTTATCTGGCCCTTTGGGAGGAGACCAACAGATCGGAGCTCAAATAGCAATGAATAATATGGATATAGTTATCTTTCTTAGAGATCCTTTAACAGCCCAACCCCATGAACCAGATATTTTAGCATTAATGAGACTATGTGATGTTCATTCCATTCCCTTAGCCACAAATATAGCCACAGCAGAGCTGTTAATTAAGTCAATGGCAAGAGGAGATATGGAGTGGAGAAAGATTTAAAAAAATAACACCTAAGGGATTAGGTGTTATTTTTTTGGAATAAACTAATAGATAAATAAATACAAATATAATAAACAAGTAAGTAGGTGATATATTTGTCTATTAGGAAAAAATTTAGAAGGGAAAGTAAGGGTTTTAAGGTTAATAGAAGGCATAGCAATAGCGAAAAGGAAAAAAACTTTTATAGACAACAATTTAAAAAACTCTTAATTAGTATAATTATTGTTTTGTTTATTATAATTATAAAAAAATTTGATACAGAGCCAACAAAGAAAATTATAAAGATAGTGTCAAATACTCTTAATTATAATATGGATATAAAAGAAGATGGTAAAAAAATACTAGACTATGGCAAGCATTTATCGGGAATATCAGATAAAGTTATATCTATTTTTAAAGTTAAAGAGGAAGAAGAATATATTTTCCCTGTTAATGGAAAAATATATGAAAAGTTTGGTAAAGAAAAGAAAAGTAATGGTGTAACAGTATTTCATAAAGGGATTAGTATATTAACTCAGCAAAAAGAAGTTTTATCAATGGACAAAGGAAAAGTTATAGAGGTAGGGGAAAATAGGTTAATTGGAAAATTTGTAAAAATTCAACATGGGGGCTTTGAAGCCGTTTATGGATATCTTCATAGGATAAATGCTATAGAAAGTCAAAATGTAGATAAAGGAGAAAAAATAGGAGAAATAAAAGATGAGGGGAAAAAAATTTTATACTTAGAAACTAGGAAAAAAGGTAAGGCTGTGGACCCAATGACAATACTAAGTAATATAACAACCTATGGACTATAATAAGGATGTGCTTTAATGACTATTTTAGAAATAAAGGACATAAAAGTAAAAATAAACATTTTACTTATAGCTTTACTTATTTTTTATTGTTATTTAGGTTATAATATAAAAATAATTATTAGTTTTATATTTGTAATAATCCATGAATTTACCCACATTTTTATAGCCACAAAATTAGGTATTAAGTTTAACGAGATAGAATTATTTCCTTTTGGAGGAGTAGCAAAGTCTGACTCAATAATAGGAACAGATACTAGGGCTGAAATTATAGTATCAATAGCTGGGCCACTGATAAATTTTATATTTGGATTGATGTTTTTTATAACTAATACTTTATTCTATAGTAGTGAAACATTAATATTTATCTACAGTATAAATTTTCTATTGGCCATATTTAATATATTACCTATATTACCCTTGGATGGGGGAAGAATAGTTAGGGCTTTTTTATCTAGTTTTTGGGGATTTAAGAGGGTTACCCATACTATGGTAAATATCTCTTACTTAATTTCAGGAATAATATTTTCTTATGGAGTATATGTTTTTCTTATGGAAAAACAGGGAGTGTATTTAATGTTAATTTCAAGCTTTATTTTTGTAGCTGCCAAAAAAGAAAAAGAAATGGTAGCTTTTATTTTCATAAAGGAGATATTGGGAAAGAAGAACCTTTTATTAAAACAAAAAGCTATGAATGGCGAGATTATAGTTGTGTTAAAAGATACTACTATAAAAGAGGCCTTAGAATATTTTTTGCCGAAGAGATATCATATTTTATATATAATAAATAAGGATGGAGATTGTGTTGGTTTGATAAATGAAAATGAATTTATAAAATATACAATAGAATATGGAATAGATATTAGTTTAAATGACCTATTAATTAGAATAAAAAAATGATAGAATGGTATAGATAAGCAATTTATTTTTTTAAGAAAGGTGATAACAAATATGGATAAAAATATATTAGAAGAAGTACTTTTAAAAGTAGAAAAACCAGCAAGATACATAGGAAATGAACAGAATATATGTATAAAAGACTTAAATGATATAAATGTTAGATTTGGTTTTGCATTTCCAGACATATATGAAGTGGGAATGTCCCATTTAGGTCTTCATATACTATATAATCTTTTAAATAATGAAGATGATATATATTGTGAGAGGATATTTGCTCCGTGGATTGATATGGAAGGGATGATGAGGAAAAAGAATATACCCTTATACACGCTTGAAACTAAAACACCTATAAATGAGCTTGATTTTGTTGGATTCACTTTACAATATGAAATGAGTTATACAAACATACTAAATATGCTAGACTTGGGTAATATACCAATTTTAACAACTGATAGAGGTATTGATGATCCATTTATAATAGCTGGGGGACCCTGTGCATATAATCCAGAACCCCTAGCCGATGTAATTGACTTTTTTGTTATAGGAGAAGGGGAAGAATTAAACTTAGAAGTGTTGCAATCCTATAAAGAATGGAAGAGAGAAGGGAAAGATAGAAAGGAGTTCTTAGAAAAAGTTGCAGAAATAGAAGGAATATATGTACCGTCCCATTATGATATAGTATATAACAATGATAATACGATAAAGGAAATGAAACCCAAAAAGAAAAGTTACCCTACTAAAATAAAGAAAAGAATTGTAAGTGATTTAAATGACACTTATTTCCCTGATAAAATTATAGTACCATATATAGAAACGGTACATGATAGAATAATTTTAGAAATATTTAGAGGCTGTACAAGGGGATGTAGGTTTTGCCAAGCAGGTATGATATATAGACCTGTTAGGGAACGAAGTGTGGATAATTTAGTAGAGATCGCTAAAAAACTTGTGGCTATCACAGGTCATGATGAAATATCCTTATCATCATTAAGTACTGGGGATTATTCAAAATTAGAAGAATTGGTAATGAGATTAATAAAAGAGTTTAAGGGGCAACAAATAGGGTTATCATTACCTTCTTTAAGACTTGACTCATTTTCTCCAGATGTCATAGAAGAGATTCAAAAGGTTAGAAAAACCGGGTTAACATTTGCCCCTGAAGCTGGGACCCAAAGGCTTAGGGATGTAATAAATAAAGGGATAAATGAAGAGAACTTAATAACCTCTGTTGAAGATGCATTTTCCAGGGGATGGTCCAGTGTTAAATTGTATTTTATGATTGGACTTCCCACTGAGACTGATGATGACGTGATGGGAATTAAAGACTTAGCTTATAAGGTAAAGGATAAGTTCTTTAGTCTACCAAAGGATAAAAGAAAAGGAAACTTAAAGGTAACAGCTAGTACATCTTGTTTTGTGCCTAAGCCATTTACTCCATTTCAGTGGCATCCTCAAGACACTATGGAGGAGTTTAATAGAAAAATTAGTATCCTTAGGGGAGAAATAAGAGACAGAAAAATAAATTATAACTATCATACACCTAAACTTAGTTTCCTAGAAGCCGTTGTTGCCAGAGGAGATAGACAGGTAGGCAGAGCATTAATAGAAGCGTGGAAAAATGGATGTAAGTTTGATGGATGGGACGATCAATTTAAATATGATGTTTGGGTAGAGGCATTTAAAAATACAGGTATAGACCCAAACTTTTATGCCAATAGAGAAAGGGAATATGATGAAGTTTTACCTTGGGATTTCATAGATGTTGGGGTTTCAAAACAATACCTTATAGATGAGAATGAAAGGGCCAAAGAAGGGACATTAACAAAGGATTGTAGAGAAGGTTGTACTAATTGTGGTATTAATAGGACTTTTACAGGTGGTGTTTGCTAATGATAAAAATAAGAGGAAAATTTATTAAAGGTGAAGAATTAAAATATATAGGGCATCTTGACTTGATGCGGCTATTTCAGAGAGCCTTTAGAAGGGCAAATATCCCAATGAAATACAGTGAAGGATATAATCCTCAACCTAAATTTTCTACGGCTACAGCACTGGCATTAGGCATCCCAAGTGATGGAGAATATTTCGAAATTGAGTTGGTAGAAAAAATCGATATTGATGGGTTTGTTAAAAATATGAATAGGGTATTACCTAATGGAATAGAGATACTGAAGGCTGTTTATGTAGATAGTAAAAAGTCATTGACATCAAAATTAAGATGGGCAACTTATATTATGGAGTTGACCTTTGAAAATAGTTTAGATAAAGACGGGTTAGAATCTGAGATAGACAAACTATTAAAGAAAAGTGAAATAATAATTACAAAAGAAAAGAAGAAAAAGGGAAAAATAAAGATAAGGGAAGTAAATATTAGAGATTATATTGAAGAAATCCTTGTATTGTTAGTTGATGGTAATAATGGAATTTTAAAGACTAAATTAAAAACAGGGAGTCAAGGTAATTTGAAGCCTGAAGTTCTGATAGAATCCATGGAAAAGTATTGTAATATAAATATTAATGGTGATAAAACTAAAATTAAACGATTAGAACTCTTTATAGAAGAGAATAATAAAATAATAACACCATTATAAAAATTAGTATATTATTTCTATAGGACATGCTTCAGCAAAAAATATCTTACCTTGGGAATATTTCATATTTTAGGAGAGGTATTATGAATGAAATAATAATAGATGCTGGCCTTAAAGAAGACAGAGTAGCAGTCTTAGAGGATGGTAATTTAGTAGAACTATACATGGAAAGAAAAGAAAGCAAAAAAATATTAGGAAATATATATAAAGGAAGAGTTGTAAATGTTTTACCTGGGATGCAGGCTGCATTTGTTGATATAGGTCTTGAAAAAAATGCGTTTCTGTATATTAAAGATGCTATACCTAAAGACCAGTTAAATAATAAGAAAAATAATTTAAAGGATATGTCAATAAAAGACGTTGTTAAATCTGGCCAGGAAATAATAGTTCAAGTTGTTAAAGAGCCTTTGGGAACTAAAGGGGCTAGGATTACTAGACATATTACTTTACCGGGAAGGCATTTAGTTTTGATGCCTTACACTAATTATGTTGGAGTGTCTAGGAGAATAACTAAGGAGAAGGAAAGGGAAAGACTTAGAAGATTAGTAGAAGAGTTAAAACCTGATAATATAGGGGTTATCTTAAGAACTGCATCAAAGGGTAAAGATATCAATGATTTAAAAGAAGATATAACTTTCCTATTGGGATTATTTAATAAAATCCAAAGAGAAAAGAACCTAGGTAAGGCTCCTAGAATAATACATAAAGACTTAGACCTTATACATAAAACCATCAGGGATTTATTTACTTTAAATACCAACAGATTGGTTATTAATGATAGAGAAAAGTATGAAAGTATTATTGAAATTGTTGATATTGTATCACCCCACCTTAAGTCTAGGGTAGAGTACTTTGATGATAGTTATGATATCTTTACCCACTTTGGTGTAGAAAGCACCATAAGAAAATCTTTAGATAGAAAAGTTTGGCTAGAGAGTGGTGGCTATATAATAATTGATGAAACCGAAGCTTTAACATCTATTGATGTTAATACTGGAAAATATGTAGGTAGCACTAATCTTGAAGATACAGTTGTGAAAACTAATATAGAGGCTACTAAGGAGATAGCTAAACAAATAAGACTAAGGAATATTGGGGGAATAATAATAATAGATTTCATAGATATGGATAATAAAGAAGATATTAATCTAGTTATAAAGTTATTGGAAAAGGAGTTAAAAAAGGATAGGGTAAAGACTACAGTACTGGGGATGACTCAACTGGGGTTAGTGGAAATGACTAGAAAGAAGGTTAGAAAAAGACTTACCTCTAAATTATTGAAACAATGTCCTAAGTGTGAAGGGACCGGAAGAATATACTCTGATTATTTTATGTTAAATAAAATAGAAAGAGAAATAAGAAGAATTAAAAATCATACAAATACTAAAGAAGTTATATTTACAGTAAGTCCCTTTGTAGAAAAAATGATTTATGAAAATGATGAAGAAATACTTAAAGAGATTAAAAATATATATGAAATAGATATATATATAAGGGGAGACAAAGAAATAGATTACAATGAAATAGGCATTAGAACTATTGGGGAAAATGAAAATATAAAAGAAATTATAAATTATATGGATAAGTAGTTGACAAAAGACCATTTATTTGCTAAAATTTTATTCTGTAGGTAGCCGCACAATGTGGGCTTAAAACTTATGTGCCTAACATTGGCGAGACTGGATTGAGGAGGTGTTTGATAGTGTACGCAGTAATTGAAACTGGAGGAAAACAATACAGAGTTCAAGAAGGAGATACAGTTTTCGTTGAGAAGATTCAAGGAAATGAAAATGATAAGGTTGTTTTTGACAAAGTGCTTTTAGTTTCTAATGATGGAGATATAAAAGTAGGCAAGCCACATGTTGAAGGTGGAGAAGTTGAAGGTACAATCTTAGAACAAGGTAAGGCTAAGAAAATCATTGTTTTCAAATATAAGGCTAAGAAAGATTATAGAAGGAAGCAAGGGCATCGTCAGCCATACACAAAGGTAAAAATAGAAAAAATTAATGGATAGTGTTACTTATGACTGAAATTAAGATTTTAAAAAGTGATGCTCAAAGTATTGTTGGTTATAGTTTGAATGGTCATACAGGATATGGAGTAGAAGGGCAAGATATCTTGTGTGCAGCTATTTCCACACTGAGCCAAACAACACTAATTGCCCTTAATGAAGTTTGTGATATAGACGAGGATAAAATAAACTATAGGATAGATGAGAAAACAGGTTTTTTAAGTGTTATTATACCAACGAATATGGATTATCAAACTATGGAAAAAGCACAAATAGTTTTTAGGACAATGGAAGTTGGTATAAAGAGTTTAATCGAAGTTTATCCAGATTATATAACTCTCGAATACGGGGAGGTGTAAAGGAAATGATAAAATTAAATTTACAATTATTTGCTCATAAAAAGGGAGTAGGTAGTTCTAAAAACGGTCGTGACAGTGAGTCTAAGAGACTTGGTGTTAAAAGAGCTGACGGACAGTTTGTTTTAGCTGGTAATATACTAGTTAGACAAAGAGGAACTAAAATCCATCCTGGCTTAAATGTGGGTAAAGGTGGAGATGATACTTTATTTGCTAAAGTTGATGGTATTGTTAAGTTTGAAAGAAAAGGAAAAAACAAAAAACAAGTTAGTATTCAACCAGCTGAGATGGTTGCTGACGCTGAATAAACCTACCATACTATGGTAGGTTTTTTTTGTTTCTTTTTTATATGTATACTTTATGGTAAAATATAGTTATTATCATATGTGGGGGAGGTGTTATTATAAGAGGGGAGATTGGGAAATATAAAAGAAATAAAAATATAATATACAATGTTATTAATATAATAGTACTAATAATAATTTTAGTAGTTTCTGTAAAAGCTAAAATTGATATTAAATATATTGCTATATTGATACTTGGTATTGTATTTGGTTTATTATCTATTATAAATACATATAAAACTTCAATAGAAAATAATAAGGACCTACTGAGGTATCATTGTAACAAAACAATAAAGGGTTTATTAAGGGAGCAAAGACATGATTATATGAATATTTTTCAAATAATATATGGTTATTTGCAATTAGAAAAGAGTGATAAGGCTATTGAACAAATTAAAAAGGTAACTTCAATAACAAGTAATATTAGTCAGGCATATAATATTACAATTCCTTCAATAGCACTTTTGCTAGATAAAAAAATAAGAGAAGCAAATAATCAAGGATTATTATTTACATGTAATATTAAAACAAGTAATAATGGAGATATTAGAGTTACAAAAAATGAAGAAAAGATTATTAAGGAGTTAAATAATATTTTTGATATATTAATTAACTCTTTAAATGATAATGACTATAATATTTTAATAGACATACTGGAAGATGATAAGAAAATAAAATTTATTTTTACTGGAAACTTTATAGACAAGTTAAGGGGAAAAGATAAAAAACTCCCTAAAAGCTGTAGTATTAATAAAAATAATATAAAGGTAACTTTTAACTATATAAATTATAATAAGATAGACCCAAATATAAACTCTTATATAGGTGAACTAGTAAAAATGTAAGATAATAAGATTAATATTTTTTTGGAATAATAGTTATTGACACTTAAGAATAAGTTGTTATAATTAAATTACTAAAGAATAATTTAGGTAAGGATGATATTAATGTTTATAGATAAGGTAGAGATACATGTAAAAGCAGGAGATGGTGGAAATGGTGCTGTTGCATTCAGAAGGGAAAAATATGAGCCATCGGGAGGTCCAGCTGGTGGAGATGGAGGAAATGGTGGAAGTGTATTACTTAAAGTAGATGAAGGCATTAGAACCCTTATGGACTATAGATATACCACCCACTATAAAGCGGAGCGAGGACAGGATGGAAGAAATAAGAAGCAATTTGGAAAAAAAGGGGAAGATCTAGTTTTGACAGTGCCCCCTGGAACTGTTGTCAGGGATAAAAAAACTAATAAAATAATAGCTGACTTAACAAAGAAAGAGGATATCTTTACCATTGCTAAAGGTGGAAAAGGTGGAAAAGGAAATGCTAAATTTACTACATCAACTAGACAAGCACCTAGATTTGCTGAATCGGGAAGTAAGGGGCAAGAAAGATGGATAGTTCTTGAGTTAAAGCTACTTGCCGATGTAGGATTAATAGGATTTCCTAACGTTGGAAAATCAACTTTATTGTCCATAATTACTGATGCTAAGCCTAAGATAGCTAACTATCATTTTACCACTATAACACCTAATTTAGGGGTTGTAAAAATTGGCGAGGGAAAAAGCTATGTTATAGCCGATATACCAGGACTTATTGAAGGTGCTCATAAAGGAGTCGGTTTAGGACATGAATTTTTAAGACATACCGAAAGAACTAGGCTTTTAGTACATATAGTAGATGTTTCAGGACAAGAAGGAAGGGATCCTATAGAAGATTTTAATAAGATAAATGAAGAACTAGAAAAGTATAGTTCTAGATTATACGATAGACCACAAATTGTAGTGGGAAATAAAATGGATTTACCAAATTCAGAGGAAGGATTTAAAAGATTAAAGGAAAATGTAGAAAAGGAAGGATATGAAGTTTACTCTATTTCTGCGGCAACAAAGCAAGGTATAAAGGAATTGAAGTATAATATTTGGAATAAGTTAAATGAGATACCAGAACCTGAACCATTATATGAAGAAGTAGTGGGAGAATCCATATATGATATAGATAATGTGGATAATAAAGTAACAATTCGTAAAGAAAAAGGTAAATATATTGTAGAAGGATATCCTATGGAGAAATTAGTAGCTTCTACAAACTTTGATGATCTTGATTCCCTTAGACATTTCCAAAAGGTAATAAGGAAAAGGGGAATAATAGATGAATTAAGAGAATTGGGTGTACAGGAAGAGGATATAGTAAATATCTGTGGTTTTGAATTTGAATTTTTTGATTAAATATGGAGGTCAGTGAGACGATGGAGTGTATTCAATGTGGAAATTGTAAAGAAAATCAGCCAACATACTATTGTGTGAAAAAGAGTGACTTTGTCATTAATGAAAATTTTAAACCTGAAAAAAAAGATAGAAGTGGATGGAAGAAGGGTAGTAAGAATTATGAGATCCATAGAAGGATATCCAGAAAAGAAATTGAAATAGAATAGTGTTAGAAGGGATGATTAAATGTTAAAAGGAAAGCAACGAAGTTATCTAAAGGGAATTGCAAATAAAATGAATCCTATTTTTCAATTAGGTAAAAATGGAATAACAGATAACTTTATAGAACAAGTAGATGATGCTCTTGAAGCTAGAGAGCTTATAAAAGTAAAAGTACTAGATAATAGTTTTTTAGACTCAAAGGATGCAGCTAATGAAGTCTGCGATAAAGTGAATGCAGAGTTTGTTCAAAGTATTGGTAATAAATTTGTTATATATAGAGAATCAGAAGATAATAAAAAAATAGAATTACCTAAATAAAGAATAATTAAAAGTGAAATAATAATACTAATAAGAGATTGGAATATTCCAATCTCTTATTAGTTATAGAAAATTTATAATTCTATAACTAACTGATTATAGTTTGTAGTTTCATAACTAGTTACTAAGGTTTCCGCCGCCATAACTAGCTGCTGAGGTTTTATATCCATAACTAGTTACCGAGACTTCCGCCCCATAGCTAGTACCGAGGTTTTACATCCATAGCTAGTTACCGAGATTTTACATCCACAAATAGTTGCTGGGGGATTCGTAATCCCCCAGCTAACTTTTACAACTAAAAAATATAAGGAGATGAATTATGAATATCAATAATATAAATCAAGTAAAAGATTTATATAATAAAGGCTTTAGATGCATAAAGTATGAAGAGCATGATAACGGAGAATTTAAAGCATATTTTAAAAATTTTGAAGAAGAAAAGATAGATTCATTGTCTTGTAAGGATAAGAAAGAGGTAGGAGAGATAAAGAGTTTTATAGATAGTTATCAAGGCTAGTCTTACAAAGACTAGCCTTAGATTATTATAAAATAATATAACTATTCTTTAATAACAGAGAATTTTGTTGTATAATTATTTTATCACTAAGTATATGGAGGTTAGTACATGACAGCTCAAAAGAAGAAATTTGGAATAATGGGGGGGACCTTTGATCCTATACATATAGGTCATCTTGTAATAGCAGAACAAGTAAGGGACAGGTTTAATCTAGACAAGGTGATATTTATACCATCGGGAAACCCGCCCCATAAGAGTAGAAAAAAAGTTACTGAAGCTAGGCATAGATTTCAAATGACGTTATTAGCAACTATAAGTAACCCTTACTTTGAGGTTTCCTCTATTGAGGTGGACAGGGAAGGTTTAACTTATACAGTTGATACTATAAAGAAACTTAAAGAGGAATATAATAATGAAGCAGAGTTTTATTTCATTACAGGAGCCGATGCTATATTAGATTTGGCCACATGGAAAAGTACTGATGAACTTTTGGAATTATGTAAATTTGTTGCGGCTACTAGACCGGGTTTTAAATTATCAAAAATGGAAAAAGAAATAGCTGATTTAGAAAAGAAATATAGTAAGAAGATATATACTATATTAGTTCCTGCTTTAAAAGTATCATCAACAGATATTCGACATAGATTAAATGAAAACAAAAGTGTGAAATATCTCCTAGAAGAACCTGTAGAATCATATATAATTAAAAATAAACTTTATAATAATAGTAATAAAGAATAGTTTTGGAGGTATCTTATGAATGTTAATATAGATCATAACAAATTAAAAAATTATATCGGTGAAGAAAGGTATTTACACTCCCTAAGGGTTGAAAAGGTAGCTAAAAAGCTAGGGGAAATAAAGGAGTGTGATAAAGATAAAGTTTCTATAGCTGCCATACTGCATGATTGTGGTAAATTAAAAGATAAGGACCTTTTGTTGAAAATGGCTAGAGATTTTGATATAATTCAAGATAATGTTATGAAAAATAATACAGCTTTGATTCACTCATATCTTGGGGTAGAACTTGCTAAGAAATTTTATGGTATAATAGATAGGGATGTACTTAATGCTATTAAATATCATACTACAGGAAGACCTGGTATGACTAATTTAGAAAAGATAATATATGTGGCAGACTATATTGAACCCAGTAGAGAGTTTAAAGAAGCTAATTATGCTAGAAAGATGGCCTTTGAAGATTTAGACAAAGCTTTATTATATATTTTGAATAATACAATAAAATATCTAATAAATAAGGGATTGCTAATTCACAAAAATACAATAGCCACTAGAAACGACCTAATATTAAAACATGGATTAAAATGGAGTGAGAATGATGAAGAAGTTTTTAAAGATATTTAGTTTTTGTTTTTTAATTTTCGCATTAATGTATTCGGGATTAATATTTTATTTTGTTAATGACGACCAGGCAGTTGGAGCATCAAGTGGAAATCAAACCTTAACAGATAAGATACTTAATAAGTTTATAAAAAATGATAATGAGCTTGTATTTCTACTTATGGGAATAGATTCTAAAAGTGTAGAGGAAGGTGAAGGTCAACGAACTGATACAATGATGTTATGTAGATATGATGATAAAACTGGAAAGATATCTATACTGTCTATACCAAGGGACACGAGGGCTGTTATAAGGGGAAGAAATAACAAAGAAAAGATTAACCATGCCCATGCCTATGGTGGTCCAGAAAAGGCTATGAAGGCTGTAAAAGACCTACTAGGGGTTGATGTTGAGTATTATGTTCGTGTGGACTATAAGATAGTTAAGGATGTTGTGGATGCCATAGATGGTGTGGAGATAGATGTACCTATGAGGATGTATTATAATGACCCCTATGCGGATCCTCCATTACACATTGATATCAAAAAAGGAAGACAGGTGTTAGATGGGCAAAAGTCATTGGAATACTTAAGGTTTAGAAAGGGATATAATAATCAAGACTTAGGAAGAATAAATGCACAGCAGGACTTTATTAAGGCTGCTGCTAATAAAGCTTTAGAGTTGTCTATTAGTGACTATGATAAATTCTTTAAAATATTTAAAAGCTATGTTGATAACGTTGATACAAATATACCTAATACGGTAATGTTAAAGTATGGTGCCAAGGCCAAAGATATAAATTTAAATAATTTAAGAATGGAAACTTTACCAGGAGATGCTAAAATGATTAATGGTTTATGGTATTTTATCCCATATGAGAAACAATCCATAAAGATGGTAGAGGAAATGTTTAATAAAGATGAAAAGTTAGAGGACAAATAGAATATACTAATTATTGAAAGTAATATAGTTTTAGGAGGTATACTAATTGGATAATAATAAACTTAGTATAATAGTAAAGGGAGCCGATGATAAAAAGGCATTTGATATAAAAACTCTCAAGATTTCAGGTTTAACAAGTATAGGAGACTATTTTGTCATAGCCAGTGGTAACTCTGATAGACAGGTTATCTCTATAGCTAATGAAATAGAGGATAAAATGCATGAAGCAGGATATGAGCCTATGAATAAAGAGGGCTATAAAACAGGTAGATGGATATTACTAGATTATGGTGATATTATAGTACATGTATTTCATAAAGAGGATAGGGAATTTTATAATCTTGAAAGATTATGGGTTGATGCTGAAGGTATAGAATTAGATGATATTATATAAATAATAGGTTTCTGTTTAAACAGAAACCTATTATTTATATAATGCTTGTTACTAGGGAAAAACTCTTTTTCAACAGAAGTAATTAATATTTTAGAGGTGAATAATAGGTGGATAATGAAGAACTGTTTACTAATAATATAATATCTTTAATTCAAGGGGTTTCGGAAATCATCGGAAAAAGAAGTGAAGTAGTACTCTACTCAAAAGATAATCCTAATATTATAGACTTTATATCAGGGGATAATGTAACAAAGAGGAAAGTAGGAGATAAAATAACAGAATTTGAAAAAGAAATAATGGATATAGTTAATGATAGAAAGAAAAGTATCTTAAATTATAAGTCGGTAGTAAAAGAAGGAAGGACTATTAAAACATCCATACTTATTACAAAAGACTGTGAAGATAATATTCTTCGTTACATAGGCATTAATACAGATGTTACCGATTTTATTGCATATAGAAACGCTTTGGATGACCTACTGAATTTTACAAATATAGATACAACTACAGAGATAAAAGAAAAGAATGATAATGTAGAATACATATTGCATAATATTGTGGATGAAACTATAAAGGATATAGGAATACCTATAACATATTTAAAAAAGAAAGATAAGGTTGATATAGTAAGGAAATTAAATAATAAAAACTTATTCTTAATAAAGGGTTCCATAGAATATGTGGCTAAAAAGCTTTTGGTTTCAAGATATACCATATATAATTATTTAGAAGAAATAGAAAAAAGGGACTAAAGTCCCTTATATTTTTTTGCTATAAACAAAAGTAGCTTTTCTTCTTTTTCGCTTCTTTCTTTTCTTGTATCTTCTAACAGATATATAGGATCTCCAAATTAGAAATAATACTATTGGCCATGACCACCATTTCTTCAGAATAAAATTATTGCTTTTAGAATCAATTACAGCGGGAAGTGGTTTTTGATTAACTTCTATAGCAGCTATTATATTAGCTGTTCCTAATGTTTTCCCATCTATTAAATACTCAATATTTCCAATAACCCTTCCCTTTGGTATAGGTGCTTTTAACTTGTCAGGTAAGTTTAGCTTAGTTTCAATATTGCTATTTGTGCCCTTAGGTATAATAGCGGATAAATTTTTATCTATAACAGTAGTTACAAAAGCTTTATCTCCATTTTCAACTTTTACATTTTTAATAAACTGTCTTTCGTATGCTATTTTATTAGTATAAAAGTTATCAAATCCAAAGTTTAATAAATTATGGGTATCGGTGTATAATGCCTTCATATTACTGGCTTTAAGAACCACAGCTATTAACTCCTGTTCTCCCCTTTTCGCAGATGAAACTAAACAGTATCTTGCATTGTCAGTAAATCCGGTTTTAATGCCATTTGCACCACTATATTTTATAGGAATATAGTTACCATCTACATTAATTTCTTCATTACTATACATAAGCTTATTTTGAGACTTAAGATATCTGGGAACATCTTTTTTATTAGTTTTTTCTATTTTATATTTATAATTATTAACGATATTTCTAAAGGTATCATTTTTCATGGCATATTTAGCTATTATGGCTAAATCATAGGCAGTGGAAAAATGATTTTCTTCATCCAAACCATGGGGATTAACAAAATGGGTGTTCTTAGCCCCTAATTCTTTTGCTTTTTTATTCATAAGTTTCGCAAACTCTTCAACAGACCCAGAAAGATTTATAGCTATGGCTTTAGCTGAATCGTTTGCAGATTGTATCAATAAAGCATATAATAAATCTTCAAATGTCAATATTTCTCCCGGTTCTAAAGCAATGTGGCTACCTATAATACCTAGGGGAGTTTCTTTATCTATTATTACATTTTTAGATAAGTCTCCCATTTCGATGGCTAGAATACCAGTCATTATTTTAGTAGTACTGGCAGGAGCAAGTTTTTTATTAATATTTTTTTCGAATAAAATTTTACCCGTATTAGCATCTATTACAATAGCTGCTTCACTTGAAATATTGGGGGTGCTTGGAGCCGAATATACTGGTGAATTAAGTAGTAGGAACAATAAGAGCATAAAAACAACGTATTTCTTCAAAATTTACCACCTCATCTAATTAGTTCTAGGAGATTATAAATCCCTAGCTTATTAATATATATTATATCAAAATGGTACAAATTTTTTAAGTATATTTAACAGATATTCTGTTATTCAGTTTTTTTAGACCATAAAAATAAATCAAAATGATTATATGTAACTAAGTATGGGAATAATCTTAAAAAAATATACAAGGGAAGGATATATTATGAACTTTACAAAAAGGGAACAAATGGTTATACTAATACTGGTCACTGTGATAGTATCTATTGTAGGATATAATATTATTAGAAAAGATGAATTGGTAATAACTACCGATAATGAAATGAAAGAACAGGAAAAGAGTGTAGAAAAGGAAGCAAAAATAGAATATAATAGGGATAAGTCAAGGGATACAATTATGGTACATATTAGTGGTGCCGTGGTTAAACCGGGATTAGCAGTAATAAAAAAGGGTGATAGACTTATTGATGGTATAAAAGAAGTAGGTGGGTTAATAGATAATCAAGCCGACCTAGATAGAATAAATTTGGCAAGGGTATTAGAAGATGAAGAAAAAATATATATTCCTAAAATAGGGGAAGAAAGTCATAATAAACTTTTTATAACAGAAGAAAAGGATATAGATGATAAAAGTAGTTATAATAATAGTTTAAAGAATGATAATAAATTAATAAATTTAAATAATGGAACAAAAACTCAATTAATGTCCTTACCAGGGATAGGAGATGTTTTAGCCGATAGAATAATTAGATATAGAAGTGAAACTAGATTTAAACACAAAAATGACTTGATAAAGGTTGAAGGTATTGGAGATAAGAAATTTCAGTCTATTGAGAAGTTAATAACAGTAAATTAAGGAGTGATACAATGAGTGAAAAAGAAAAAAGACTTACGGAGTTAACTAAAAGTTCAGGCTGAGCAGCTAAAATAGGTCCTGATACCTTGGCACAGGTTCTGTGTCATTTACCCAAAACTTATGATGATAATTTAATGGTAGGTATAGATACTGCCGATGATGCGGCAGTCTATAAAATAGATGAAGATAAAGCTTTGATTCAAACTATTGATTTCTTTACTCCAGTAGTAGATGATCCCTATACATTTGGACAAATTGCAGCTACAAATTCCTTAAGTGATATATATGCAATGGGCGGAGAACCGAAATTAGCAATGAACATAATTTGTTTTCCAAACTGTTTATCACCGAATGTTATGGCTGATATTTTAAAGGGAGGATATGATAAAGTTGTAGAGGCTGGAGCCCTATTAGTAGGGGGACATACTGTGGAAGATGATGAACCTAAATATGGACTATCTGTTACTGGTTTTGCAAAGCCTGAAAGTATTTTAACAAATGCCAATGCTAAAGTAGATGATGTATTGATATTAACTAAACCTATAGGAATAGGCATTATAAATACTGCTATTAAAGCTCAAATGACAGATAAAGACACATATGATAAAGCAGTAAAGATAATGACATCACTAAATAAGAAAGCTAAGGATGCTATGTTAGAAGTGGGAGTTAATAGTGTAACCGATGTTACAGGTTTTGGGCTACTTGGACATAGCTTAGAAATGGCAGAGGGTAGTGATGTGACTATAAAACTTCATAGTAATGAAATTCCAATACTGGATAAAGCTATAGAGTTTGCAAGTATGGGATTGGTTCCTGCAGGAGCATATTCTAATAAGAACTTTATTGGGGATAAGGTTCTGTTTAAAGATGATATAAAACCGGAGGTAAAAGATATATTATTTGACCCCCAGACTTCCGGAGGGTTATTAATATCAGTAAATGCCAATAAGGCTCAGTTGCTTTTAGAGAAACTTAAAATTATTGATACAGACTTTGCTATTATTGGGCAAGTCATTGAAAAAGGAGAAAAGTCGATAATAGTTACAGAATAATGATATTAAGATAGGATGATGACATATGAATAATAAAGGGAATCTTTTTAGTAAATTACCGAAAGTAGATGAGATTATTTCTAAACCAGATATTGATAATTTGATAAAAAAGATACCTAGAGAAATAGTTATTGAAACCATAAGAGAAGAAATTGAAAAGTTAAGAAATAAAATCAGAAAAAATGAAATTGATTATGATACATTATCAGAGATTACCGATAGTATATCTGAAATTGTTATAAAAGAATCTAATAAAAAGATGGAAACTAAATTTAAAAGGGTAATAAATGCTACCGGAGTAGTAATACATACTAATCTAGGTAGATCTCTAGTAAGTAAAGATGTGATGGAACATATAAGTGAGGTAGTAACAAACTACTCCAATTTAGAATTTGATTTAGAAGCTGGCTCTAGGGGATCTAGATATAGTCATCTAGAAAATATAATAACTAGGATTACCGGTGCTGAAGCAGCCCTTGTTGTTAATAACAATGCAGCGGCAGTTATGTTAGTATTGGGAAGTTTGGCTAAGGAAAAAGAAGTTGTAGTTTCTAGGGGAGAGTTAGTAGAAATAGGGGGCTCTTTCAGGGTTCCCGATGTAATGGAGCAAAGTGGAGCTCATCTTGTAGATGTGGGAACAACAAATAAGACCCATATATGGGATTATGAAAAGGCTATAGGTGAGGATACAGGAGCCTTTTTAAAGGTACATACAAGTAACTATAGAATTTTAGGCTTTACATCCAGTGTAGATTTAGATGCTTTAGTTAAGTTAGGTCAAAAACATGACATACCTGTTGTTGAAGACCTAGGAAGTGGAGTCTTAATAGATTTAAAGAAATACGGTCTTGAACATGAACCCACAGTACAGGACTCTATAGAAGCTGGGGTTGATATAGTTACCTTTAGTGGGGATAAACTATTGGGGGGACCTCAAGCCGGGATAATAATAGGCAAGAAAAGGTATATAGATGAAATGAAGAGAAATCCCCTTACTAGGGCATTTAGAGTTGATAAGTTTACAATTGCAACATTAGAAGCTACCTTAAGGGAATATTTGAATGAAGAAAATGCCATAAAAAATATCCCAACATTAAATATGATAACATGTCCAATTGAAGAGTTAAGTAAAAAAGCTAATAAGTTAAAGACTTTAATAGATGAAAAAATATCTAACAAAATAATAACTAGAGTAGTAGATGATTTTTCCCAAGTTGGAGGGGGATCCATGCCCTTAGAGAGGATACCCACTAAAGATGTTGTTATTTACTCAGATAATATTAATATAACGAAGCTAGAAGAAAGGTTAAGAGCTTATAAAGTACCTATAATTACAAGGCTATATAAAGAAAAAATGTATATGGATGTAAGAACTATAGAAGATATGGATATAAGTACTATTGTAGATGGAATTGAATTTGCTGTTTCAGATATTTAAAGGAGTGTTTATATGAAAAATGTTATTGTAGGGACAGCTGGTCATATAGATCATGGAAAGACAACCCTTATAAGGGCTTTAACTGGAAGAAACACCGATAGATTAAAACAAGAGCAAGATAGGGGGATTTCAATAGAACTGGGATTTACTTTCTTTGATTTACCAAGTGGAAAGAGAGCTGGTATAATAGATGTTCCTGGACATGAGAAGTTTATAAAGAACATGTTAGCTGGGGTAATTGGTATGGATATAGTGGTACTTGTTGTTGCAGCCGATGAGGGAATCATGCCCCAAACAACTGAGCATCTAGATATTTTAAACCTACTGGATATAGAAAATGGTATTATTGTGTTAACTAAATCCGACTTAGTTGATGATGAGTGGCTTGAACTTGTTAAGGAAGATGTTTTAGATAATGTAAAGGGAACATTCTTAGAAGACAGTCCCATAATACCTGTGTCATCTACTAAGGGCGCAGGAGTAGATGATGTTATAAAAACTATTGATAAATTAACCGATAGTATCAAAGAAAGGGATATTACAGATACTCCAAGACTTCCCATAGATAGGGTTTTTACCATAACTGGATTTGGAACAGTGGTTACAGGGACATTGGTATCAGGCCAATTTAGTGAAGGTGATGAAGTTCAGGTTTTCCCAGGAAATAAGGTGGGAAGAATACGATCTATACAGGTACATGAAGAGGATACAACTACGGCATATGCAGGACAGAGGGTAGCCATTAATATTGCTGGACTAAAAAAGTCTGAGATAGATAGGGGAAATATAGTGGCTCCAATTGGTTCTATGGAAGATACAATGATGTTGGATGTGAAACTAAAATTACTTAAAAATTCCCAAAGAATAATAGAAAATAGAACTAGGGTAAGGATCTACTTAGGCACCAGTGAAGTGTTATGTAGAGTTGTTCTTTTAGATAAAGAGCATTTAACCCCTGGAGAAAGTTGTTATGCCCAGCTAAGATTAGAGGATACTATTGTAGCTAAAAGGGGAGATAGATTTATAATGAGGTTTTATTCTCCTATGACCACTATAGGTGGGGGTGAAATATTAGATTCTAATCCCCCTAAGCGTAAAAGGTTTGATAATAGTGCTATAGAAGAATTGAAAATAAAGGAAAAGGGCAGTACCGAGGATATAGTAGAAAAGATTATAAAAGATAAGAGCAAAGATTTTTCCAGTATAAAGGATATATCCATATATACTGTTGCAAGCAAGGATAAAGTGGCGGAAATAGTAAATAATCTACATGAAAACAAGAAGATTATAACCTTTGAACTGTTAAATGATATTCACGTAATTCATAGGGATTATTATGTTGACTTATCAGATAGGATAAAAAAAGAGCTAGAAAAATACCATAGCAAAAACCCTCTAAAGGCAGGTATGTTAAAGGAAGAAGTTAGAAGTAAGTTTTTAAATAATATAAAGTCAAGATTAGCAGAAGAATTCTTTGATTATTTAGTTAAACAGGATATTATAAAGCAAACCAATGAAGTTATTTCATTAAAGAAATTTAAAATAGAGTTTACAGATAAACAAGAAGAAATAGGGAAAAGGATAGAATCAATATATATGGATAGTAAGTTTACAACACCTAAGTTTGATGAGATAAAAGGAAATTTAGATTATAATGATTATGATATAGAACAGGTATTTAATGCTTTAATAGACTTAGGGATATTAATGAGACTTAAAGATGATATTATACTTCATAAAGATGTATACCTAGAGGGAATAGATATAATAAAAAAACATATTAACACTAATGGAGATATCACTTTAGCCGATGCTAGGGATATATTAAATACCAGCAGAAAATATGCAGTTGCTTATTTGGAATATTTAGATCAGGTTAAAGTAACTAAAAGAGTGGAGGACAAGAGAATTCTCTATTAATAATAGGTATACTATAATTAATAATTATGTTATGATATAATATATACAAGCTTTATATTGAAATTATATATTTGTGGTTAAAAATACATTCATAAAAAATCATTTAACTGTAAAAGTTTTTAATGAGTGTTTTTATGGGAATAATAACATATGGGGTGATATAATGGACACCAAGATATTAATAGTAGATGATGAAGCACTATTGGTGAAAGGATTAAAATATAGTTTAGAACAGGATGGATACGAAGTAGATGCTGCCTATGATGGTAGTGAAGCCTTAGATAAAGCAAATAGAGAAAACTATAGTTTAATAATTTTAGATCTGATGCTACCAGAAATAGATGGCCTAGAAGTATGCCAAAAAATCAGAGAAAAGTCCCAAGTACCTATTATAATGCTTACAGCAAAGGGCGAAGATATAAATAAAATTTTAGGACTTGAATATGGTGCTGATGATTACTTAACTAAACCTTTTAATATTTTAGAGTTAAAGGCTAGAATAAAAGCAATACTTAGAAGAGCTAGTACAAAAGAAACCAAAATTGGAGAACAAATAATTCAACTGGACAATTTTACTATTAACACATTGGGACGTAAAGTTACAGTGAATGGTAAAGATATAAATCTTACTGCTAAAGAGTTTGATTTGCTTTTACTACTGGCATCTAATCCAGGTAAGGTTTTCACAAGGGAAGAATTGTTAGAAATAATTTGGGGATACGAATACTTTGGTGACTTAAGAACAGTTGATGTTCATATTAGAAGATTAAGAGAAAAAATTGAAGAAAATTCTAGTCAAGCTGAATATATTCTAACGAAATGGGGAGTTGGTTACTATTTTAGACCAAATTCTTAAAAAACAAAATAGATTTATTAGTATAAGGTGGAAATTAGTTTCCACCTATTTATTATTGGTAATTATCGCATTAATAATTATTAATCTTTTTATTAGTCAGACAATATTAAATATTTATTTAGATCAAGAAAAATTAGATTCATTGACAAGTGCAAATACTATATCAAATCGGATTAAGTATTATTTAACACCCATATCTTCGGAGATGATAGAGATAGATGGTTATTTAAAAGGGATAGTAGAAAGTTATAGTAAAGAGATAGAGTCTAGAATCATTATTGTAAATAATAATAATATTGTAAAAGGAGATTCTAATGGTAGATTTATTGGAGAAGTTTTTAAACACGATGAAATACAAAAGGCTTTAAAAGGAGATGTTAATTCCAGCATATATAAGCTGAAACAATTTGGTAATGTTATGTATGTGGCTGTTCCAATAAAAATGGGAGATGATATCATAGGTGCCACATTGGTATCAACATCATTAAATGACATATACACTATGGTAGATGAAATCAATAAAAAGCTTGTGGTTATCTCTTTAACCAGTATTTTAATTATAGCTTTTTTAAGCTTTGTGTTTGCAGGATTTTTAGCTAAACCTATTGATAAATTTATTAGCACCATAAAAAAGATATCCCATGGAAATTTAGAAGAAAAAGTGACAATTGAAACAAATGACGAATTTAAAAAAATGGCTGACATATTTAACACCATGGTTACAAAACTAAATCAAGTTGATACTCAGAGAAAAGATTTTGTTGCTAATGTATCCCATGAATTAAGAACTCCATTAAGTTCTATTAAACTATTATCAGAATCTTTAGTACATCAGGAAGAGGGAAATATAGAAATCTATAAGGAGTTTTTAAAGGATATAAATGATGAAGTTGATAGACTTAATAATATTATAAGTGATTTATTAACGTTAGTTGATATGGACAAAAAGAAGTTACATTTAGATTATAAAACCACATATATAAACTATCTATTAGAGAGGATTGTCCACCAAATAAAGCCTCTAGCAGAGGAAAAATCAATAGATCTTAATTTGAAAACTAATGAACAAATACAAATAAATATTGACTCTGATAAGATAAAACAAGCTATAATAAATATAATTCATAATGGAATTAAGTATACAAAAGAAGGCGGTTATGTAAATGTAAGTTTATATTCAAAGGATAACTTTGCTATTATAGAAATCGAAGATAATGGTATAGGCATAGATAAAGATAGTCTAGCCCATATATTTGATAGATTTTATAGGGTTGATAAAGCTAGGTCAAGAAATACAGGAGGAACGGGCCTAGGGTTATCCATAACCCACCAGATAGTTAGCTTACATCAAGGTACCATTGAAGTTGAAAGTGAACCTGAAAAAGGAACTACATTTTATATAAAACTACCCACTGATGTGGGGGTAGTATAGTCTATGGGGAGGGATAAATATGTTTAAAAAAATTATTTATATTTTGTTTATATTGATTATACCTTTAACAGCATGTACAAATTATAATGAAATTACAAAAGATAGTAACAATTATCCCCCAATAGGACCTTTAACCAGTAAAGATTACTATGAGGTAAAATTATATTTTCCCAACGAGGAGAATACCCGTTTGGTGGAGGAAAACAGATTAGTAAATACTGAAAACTCTAAACTTGAAGAAATAGTAATTAATGAATTAATTAAAGGTAGCAAGAAAGGAGCATTAGGAAGTATAATGCCCAATGGAACAAAACTACTATCAGTTGAAGTTATAGATAATGTTGCCCATGTTAGTTTTTCAAAAGGGATAATAAAGTCAAGTGCCACTGAAAAAGAAGAAGCTTTTGTATTGTTTTCCATTGTAAATAGCCTAGATCAATTGGATAAAGTAGATAAAGTCCAAATCTATATTGAAGGGGAAATTAGGGATGTATTTTATAATTATTATGGTATAAAGGAACCATTAACCTATAATCCCTTAATAGTTAATGAGGACTATTTAGAACCTATTAGTGAAGTAGAAGAATTTTTAAAGGAATTAAAAAATAAGAAATATCAAACTGCGGCAATGCATATAGATATATCATCAAATGATAATATGTCACATAGTGAAATAGGATTATACCTAGAAAATATTTATAAAAACATGAGTGACTATGAAATATTAGATTATAAAATATTAGACTATGGGGAAAAGACAACAATTATAGTTGATAATAGAACTTATTATTTCGATGGTAACTATAAAAAGGAACGTACTGAAATTTACGAATTAAGTTATAAAAATGGAAGATTTAAAATAAAAAATTATTAAATAAATTTCTAAATAAAGCTAATTGAAATGTTTTTCAAATAGCTTTATTTATTTTAAATGAAATTATTGAAAATTCAGAATAAATTATGTATAATAAAATAAATTATAATAAATAGTTAGTTTAAATTAAAAAACATTTCATTAAAAACACTTATCACATTTATGTCTTCTGAAAAATTTCTTGTCTTTTATTAAAGCTTTAGTTATTTTTAAAGTATAAAAAATGATTTTCAATAGGTTAAAAGGGTAGAAACATAATAAAATCTTAAAATCAGAACTTTTATAAATAATTAACAGCAAAATCTAAAGAGTGGCTCTTCATTTTAAATTATAAATTCAATTCTTTTTATGAAACCTCTAGTGAATAATTCTAATCACACATGAAAAATATATAGTTAAAATTCCAAACTTCAAAGGGGAGGGGTTAAATGGATAAAGAAAAACAAAGAATAATTGGAATGATTAATGAGTTAATCACCTTTTTATTAAATAACAAAACTTCGTCAATACATATAAACGTAAAAGAAAATGATAGAGAAACTAAGATTTCCATATGCTGTAATATAAATGATGCTAAGGTTTTAAAGGATTTAAAAAACAAGATTATGTCAGATCGTTCAGAGGAAGTAGAAGAACTATACTGGGAGCTTCTTGGAGATACAAATGAAAATGATGACTTGTATATTTTAGGCAGTATGATTGATAAATCTAATATAAAATATACAGAAACAAATATGATGAAAATTATCTTAATTAGGAAAAAAGAACATAAAAGCAACTAATATAGGAGGTTGTTATGGGATTAATTAAAAAAAGTTATAAACTATGCATATTTCTATATATTTTTTGGCTTATGTTAACAATGAACTTACAGGTTCCAAATTTAATAATTGGACTATTGATAAGCATCATTGTGACTATTAGTTCTAAAGGAATTATATACGATAAAGGAGAATTTAAAATAAAAATTCCTAATCTATTAAGTATTATTAGGTTTACCATTAGACTTATGTTTGAAATATATAAATCATCTTTTTCATATATAATAAGAATAATAAAAAAAGATTGTAGTCCAGTATTTGTAAATGTTGATTTAGCTACGAAGAACATGTTCATTATAACTATTATTTCAAACGCAATTACTTTAACTCCAGGAACATTAACAATTGATACAGATAAAAATAGACTGGTGGTGTTATCAATAGATGATTGTAAAAAAAGAGGCGACAATTTGGCGGCAGAAATTAAAGAAAAATATGAAAAAATTTTTATAAAGGAAAGGATGAAATAATGTTTTTGATTATAACAATGGCCTTGCTTGTAGTAGCTATGTTTGTAACAATGATAAGAATGATAATAGGTCCAACCATATGGGATAGACTATTGGCATTAAATCTTATATCAGCTAAGACAATTTTATTATTAACTGTATATGGAGTATACAAAAATAATATATTTTTACTAGATGTTGCTATATCATATGGAATAATAGGCTTTATTGGAATAACACTATTATCAAGGTTTATTAAAAGAGGGGGTAGATTAAAGTGATCTACAAAATCTTATTAGTTTTATCATGGGTATATATTGTATTTGGAATGATTGGTATATATAGATTTGACAATATGTATGTAAGGTTACTTACCAGTAGTAAAATAGATACTGTTGCCTTTATAACAATAATAATAGCCATGATTATAAGGTCAGGTTTTAGTCAATTGACACTGAGACTTTTCCTTATAATGTTTTTTATTATGCTAACTAATCCAGTTAGCAATCATATAATATCTAGATCTGCCTATCTAAACGGAATAGGTATAAAGGATGAGGTTAAAAATGAAGATTAGTCACTTATTACAAATATTACTTATATTCTTATGTATTTATATGATAAAAATTAAAGATAATCTTAGAGTTGTTATTTCATTTTCTGTATTTTCATTAATTACAGCTGGTGTTTATTATTTCCTAAAAGCACCTGATTTAGCTCTGGCGGAGGCAGCCATAGGAAGTGCTATTATCCCTCTTGTATATATAATTGCTATTTCTAAACAAAGAGAGTTTTTAGTAGTTAGTCATATTAGTGAAGAAGATGATTTCTTTTTAAATAATGATAACTTAAAGGGGGAGGGGTATAAATTATTAGAGGAATTTACTAAACATTATAATTTAAAACTTGTGATTAGCCATCAAAAGTATGATCAATTGCAAGGCATTTTCCGTACTAGAAATATAGATTTAGTAATAGAAAAATGTAAAAAAAGTGATAAATACATGTTAAAAGGTAAAAAAACTAGTATACTTATGAATAAATTAGAAAAGTTAGCGGAGGATCAAAAAAAAATTAAAGTTATTAAAATAGGTGAGGGGGAAATGGATGATTAAAAAAATCCTTTTAATATTTATATTGATAGTATTGATAACGGTATTTATTAATATAGGGTTTAATGCTACTGAAAATGTAGATACCAGTAGTAAAGACTATTATATAAACAATACATATAGTGACACAGGCTCAAAAAATATTGTTACCGGTATATATTTAGATTATAGACTATTTGATTCAATATTTGAGGCAAGTATATTAATAATTGTTGTTTCAGGGATTATATTCATATCTAAAAGGGATGATGATATTCTTTAGATAAAATTAAGGAGGGGTTACTTGAAAACTTCAGAGATACTTAGATGTATAAGTAGGGTATTGTTCCCGTTTATCCTTTTATATGGATTTTATATAATAATAAATGGTCACTTGTCCCCAGGAGGTGGCTTTCAAGGTGGAGCTATACTAGCTACTGGAATATTGATTAGTTATTTTATCTATCCAGAGAAAATCAGAGATTTAAATTTACTAGTTAAACTAGAAAAATATGTGTTCATATTAATAATAGCAATCTCGTCAATAGGTTTAATTACTAGAGGAGAAATTTTTACAAGTTTTCTACCTTTAGACACTAAAGCAAACTTTAAAGCAATATTTTTAACAATTTTAAACCTATTTATAGGAATTAAAGTTTCCATAGGTCTTGTTTTAATATTTTCAACCTTTATTGAGGAGGGGAAATAATGAAATTCAGTCTAGTACTGTCCTTTATATTATTAGGTATTGGTATATATGGTATATCTACAAATAAAAACATTATAAAGTCAATAATATTTTATAACATCATCCAATCATCTGTTATAATAATATTTTTAAACTTCGGCACTATAGGTTCTATGGAGATACCAATAATATCTGAATTTACTAAAGAAGCTGAAAATATGGTAGATCCACTACCCCAAGCTCTTATGATAACAACTATTGTAATAGGAGCGGCCATAACTGCTTTGGCACTTATGTTAAGTATAAAAATATTTCACTATTATGGAACCCTAAATTGGAAAGAATTAATAGAAAGGAAAGGATAAAATGGAGTTTGTACCTATATATATAATTTTCATCCCAATTATAACTGCAATGCTTATTTATATAATAAATAAAAAATCCTTTAATTACTTAATTTTTTTATCCCAATTAATAATAACATTTTTAACGGTAAGGTATTATATATTTTATGATAAGTTAATAGACAGACATATATTAGTCTTAGGGGGTTGGAATAAGGTGGTTTCAATATCCCTAAGAAATGATCAGTTATCTATTTCTTTTATCTTTCTTAGTATTTTTATATGGTGGATGGTTTTAATATATAGCTGGGAAAAAAGAAAACATGATTTTAAATTTTTGTTTTTCCTATTATTCCTTGAAGGAACTTTTCTAGGATTGATACAGACTAATGATATATTTAATCTATTTGTTTTTATTGAAATAACAACTATTATATCAACAATTCTTATTATATATAAAAAGGATGGTTATTCGGTAAGATCAGGATTATACTACCTTTTGTTTAATAGTGTGGGAACTATATTTTATCTATTAGGACTAATATTTATATATATTACCACAGGAAGTTTAAATATGGATATAATTTCTGAGAAAATTAGTTATATAGGAGAAAATTCTGTTATAATATTATCATATATTTTTATAATGGCTGCTGTTGGAGTCAAGTCTGCATTTTTTCCTGTATATAATTGGCTCCCAAAGGCCCACGGTGCAGCCCCAGCATCCATATCGGCTTTATTATCAGGGCTATTAATAAAAAGTGGGTTATATGCATTTATTAGATTTAATAAAGTATATAATATTGATATTATGTACGATTTATTTTTTATACTAGGATGCCTAACTGCAATATCTGGAATATTTTTTGCCCTAAGTCAAAAAGATATAAAACAAATATTAGCCTTTCATACCATATCCCAGATTGGTATCATATTAATGGGACTTAGTAGTATGTCGGGGAAGACTTATATTGGTGGTATCATACATATATTTAATCATGCCATGTTTAAATCTTTATTATTTATGGGGGCAGGATATATTATAAATGTATACGGAACAAGGAAAATAACAGACATAAGGGGAGTATTTAAAAATATGCCCATAGCTTCCTGCTTTATGATTATCGGAATGTTGTCTATTACTGGAGCACCTCTTTTCAATGGATTTGTAAGTAAGACTATAATCAAATATGGCTTTAAAGGTAACACTGTTAAGACTATATTACTGTACATCATCAACCTGGGCACGGGAATATCCTTTGTAAAGATGTCTCAAATTTTCTTTGGGAAATTTAAAGTTCAAAAACTTAGAAACTATCATCATGAATTGGCTATGCTTATTCTTGCTATGATGTGTATTATACTAGGAAACTTCTATATGCCATTGACTAAGGGATTTTTTGGAGTTGAGCTTTCATTTGTAAAAGTTACTGATATAGTTAATTGGATAAATTATATGGTTTCAATAGGCATAGGGTATTTGATATATAAGAAAATCATTGAAAAGGATTATAATATAATTAAAAGGTTAAGACACTTAAATATTTCCTTTGGTAGTACTAATTTTATGTTGGTGGTGTTTATATTCATTATGGTTGTTTGGAGTTATGTTTATTAGGGATAAATATAGTAGAAAATATTAGATATTCATTATAGAAAAAGAACAGCACCAAATATTTGGTACTGTTCTTCAACTTTATAAACTAATTACCCTTTGTTGATTGAGCCAAATAACTCCATTTTTTCTTTTACTGTTTTTTTAATTGCCTCAAAACCAGGGGCTAGAAGCTTTCTAGGATCATAGCCTTTTCCTTTGAGATCTTTTCCTGCTTCAATATAACCACGGGTGGCTTCTGCGAAGGCCAATTGACATTCTGTATTTACATTAATTTTTGCCACTCCCAATGATATAGCTTTTTTGATCATCTCTTCTGGAATCCCTGTACCACCATGTAAAACCAATGGTACATCATCAGTAACTTCATTAATCTTAGCTAAAACATCAAAGTCTAAACCCTTCCAATTTTTTGGGTATTTACCATGAATATTACCAATACCAGCAGCTAGTATTGAAACACCCAAATCTGAAATGGCTTTACACTGACTAGGGTCAGCAACCTCTCCTACTCCTATAACTCCATCTTCTTCACCACCAATTGAACCAACCTCTGCTTCTACAGAAATACCTTTTTCACTGGCCATTTTTATTATTTTTTTAGTTTTTTCAATATTTTCTTCGATGTCATAATGGGATCCATCGAACATAACTGAAGAATAACCGGCTTCCATGGCATTTATAGCACCTTCATAGCTACCATGATCTAAGTGTATCGCAACTGGAATTTGGATGTCTAAGTCCTCCATTAGACCTTTTACCATACCCACAACAGTCTTATATCCACCCATATATTTTGTAGCACCTTCAGACACACCTAAAATTACTGGTGATTTGTTTTCTTGTGCAGTTAACAAAATAGCTTTGGTCCATTCTAAGTTATTGATATTGAAGTGACCTACTGCATACTTTTCCTTAGCTGCTTTTAAGAGCATTTCCTTTACAGATACCAACATAATAAACCTCCTAATTTTATAATATATTTTTTATATATTTATGGCATAATTAACGCAAATATAGCATAATTACTTAATTATTATAAACAAAATATGAAGAAAATATTGAGGGAATAAATTTGTCCCACATGGTTAAAATAGTACCCATATCTATTTTACCATAAATTTCATAGAAATAAAACTTAAAGCTTAAAAAAATCTATTCAACTACAATAAGTTTATTGTTCTTTCATTTGTTTTCTCTACTGTTAAACCAGATTGTCACTAAAGTTGTTAACTAAATCCTTGACAAAAAAGATATATATGCTATAATATACTAGTCGCAACAAGTTAATAGTTTATGGGAGTAGATGGGTGCTGGTGTGCCCTCTGGTCTTCAAAACCAGTTCGAGGCGTTAGGAGCGTCTTGGGTGGGTTCGATTCCCACATATTCCCGCCATAAAAAAACACACATTCAAAAGAATGTGTGTTTTTTTATGGCGGGGAATTATCTAGACTTATCACCTATATCTAGCATAAATGAATTTAAATTCGTTTGAAGGTCACTTTGTGTTTTTCAAAACTTAGGAGAGGTAAATAGTTTTGCTTTCTTTGTTCATGCTTAAAATAATATATATTTATTAAATATTATTAAGATTTACTATAATATCATTATTATCTGATTTCAATAGGAATTTAATAGAAAAAAATATCTTAGTTCTTTATTTTTCATGTTGACCTTGATATAATGATATAGGGTTTATAAGTATGTTTTAATGAATATAATTAAACACCGTGTTTGAAAGGAGATATAAATGAAGAAATCTAAGAATGTTATGGTTTGTGTTACACAGCAAAAGACATGTGAAAGACTTATAAGAAACGGATATGATAAGATAGAAGATGAGAATGACAACTTATTTGTTATACATGTGGTTAGTGAAAATGATAAATTTTTAAATCTAAGTGATGGAGAGGCACTGGAGTATTTATTTGAGGTATCAAAAAAAGTTGGAGCCAATTTAACTGTTTTAAGGGCAAAGGACATTACTAAAGCTATGACTGACTTTGCTGCTGATAATGAGATTACCCATATTTTAATGGGATCTTCTCCAGATGTTGAAGACATTGAAAATCATAACATAGCTTTAAAATTAAGAAGTAAATTGCCAGAGGTTAATTTTATAATAGTTTAATAAGAATTAAAAACATCTCTTAAGGTTAAACTAACTATTAATCATATTTCAAGGGGTGTTTTTATGTCTGAAAGATTAAATTTATTAGTTTTTAGCGGAGATTATGATAAAGCCTTGGCTTCATTGATATTGGCCAATGGTGCCAAAGAAATGGGAATAGATGTAACGATGTTTTTTGCATTTTGGGGACTTTTAGTGATAAGGGATCCTAACAAATACATTAATGAAAACAAATCCATTTTTGAGAAAATGTTTAGTTTATTTACGCCTAAAAAAGTCGAAAAGTTGGCCCTATCAAAGATGAATATGGGAGGAATGGGTCAGAAAATGTTAAAAAAGATGATGAAAGAAAAAAAGAAACCACTACTTGAAAACTTTTTAGAAGGTGCTAGAAAGAAGGACATAAAGTTTTATGGTTGTAAACTATCCCAAGAGGTTATGGGATTTAAAAAAGAGGAATTAATACCAGAGGTTGAAATAATAGAAGTTTATGATTATTTAAAGGATGCAATGAAATCCGATATGCAATTGTTTATATAATAAAAAACACATTCTTAGAATGTGTTTTTTATTATATAATATATTTATAGTAATAGGACTCTTAGAAGAAGACCTAAGAGATTCAATATATTGAATTCCTACACATATTTATGGATTCACCAATTCTCTGCTCACTGTACCTTGTACCCTGCACAGAACAAAGAAGCAACAAAGGTGCCTTTTTGTTGTTGGGGGATTCGTAATCCTCCAACTTGTTACAATATATATAATCTATTACTAAGTTAAAGTTAAGGAGTGAATAGATCACAATGAAAAGAAGAGGAAAAATTGGTTTTCTAAAGAAGATACCATTAGCAATAAAATTTTTATTTGATAAAGAAGTTCCCCTGCGGAAAAAGATATGGCTAATATTAGGATTAGTATATGTGGTTAGTCCTATTGACTTAATACCAGCCCCTATACTTTTTTTTAGTGCATTGGATGATATGGCTATAGTTGCATTTATACTTACTAAATTATCCGATGATCTTGAAGAATATGCTTTAGAGCAAGAAAGGAAAAAGAAAGAGGAAGATATTGAAGACAAAATAATAGAAGATGTTGACTATGATATAAAAGATAATGATAAATAATTTGTATAAAATCCTAGTTTTTTGGTATAATCAAAAGGATAGATTATAAATTTGGGGGATATTTTATGAACATGAGTATTATAGACATAGTTTCAGATACTTTGATTAATTTTTCAGAAAAGGCTAGTATATACGGTTATATTACTATACCTATTGCTATGCTAGTTGAAGGGGCGGCAATACCATTTCCAGGGACCTTTATATTAATATTAAGTGGATACTTAATAAAAAAATTTAGTTTAAATCCTATAATTATAATATCACTATCCAGTATATGTTATACATTAGCAGCTATGGTACCCTATGCAATAGGAAGTCAAGTTAATGGGATTGCAAAGAAGAGATTTAACAAGTTTATGTCTAAAAATGAGCATCAGATAGACAAAATGTCTAGGTTATTTGAGAAATATGGAGAAGTGGCAGTATGTGTTTCTAGATTAACCTTTATAGGAAATTATTTTTCTTATATAGCAGGGATTAATAAAATGAATAAGAAAAAGTTTCTATTTTATACCATTTTGGGGATGACCCCATGGATTGTTTTAATGAACGTAATAGGATATAAGGTTGGAGAGAATGCCGATCAGTTAAAAAGCCTTATGGACAAGTTCGGTCCTTTATTTTATATGATAATAGGATTACCCTTTGTGGTGTTTATAGCCTTAAGGTACGGATATAAAATTATAAAAAAGTCACAATGATTTGGGGTATTCATTTATGGATACCTTTTTTTATGGATTCACCAATCCCGTGCTCCTTACTAAATAAAATAATGGAGGGATGTTATGAAAAAAAATATAGTATTATCAGGTTTTGGCAATGTAGGAAGAGAGTTTGTAAAATTATTATTATATAAAAAAGATTATTTAAAGGAAAGATATAATTTGGAATTTACCCTAGTGGGAGTATTGGGAAGTAAATTATCGATATTTAATGAAAAGGGGTTAGATATTGATATATTGTTACAATGTAAAAATGGCTCGGAGGGTTTAGAAGAATATAGTGAAAGGGATAATGATGTTATAAAATCCCAGGATATTATTATGGGAGATTTGCTTGTAGAGTCTACACCTACAGATATCAATACAGGAAGACCGGGATTAGATATTATAAAAGAAAGTATAAATAAAGGTTTGGATATTGTATGTATATCTAAAGGTGCCCTTGTAACTAACTTTGATCAAATAATGAGGCTAGCAAGATTAAAGGGGATATCTATAAAGTATAGTGGAGCAACAGCGGCGGCTCTGCCCACGGTAGACATAGCAGAATATAGTTTAGCCGGTTGTAAAATAAAATCTATAGAAGGTATTTTAAATGGAACTACAAATTATATTTTAACTAAGATGAATGATGAAAATTTACCTTTTTCCAAAGCTTTAGATGAAGCTAAAGAAAAGGGAATAGCCGAGACCAATAGTAGTTTAGACATTAAAGGTATCGACAGTGGTTGCAAGATACTATTACTCTCAAATACTTTTTTAGGTACAAATTATACAATAAAAGATATCAATATAGTAGGAATCGATAAAGTAACAAAAGAGGACATAGTCAAAGGGAAAAATAATAATAGTAAAATAAAATTAGTAGCAAGGGCCTATAAAGAGAAAAATAGTATAAAAATAGATGTTTCACCTAAAGCTATTTCATCGGATCATATGCTATATAGTGTAGATAATACTAACAAAGCCGTTGTATTTGATACAGATGATATGGGTATAGTCTCAGCAATGGGAGGGGCCTCTAGTCCCAAAGGCGCAGCATCGGCAGCCCTTAAAGATATTATTAATGTATATAGGTGTAGACCTTTGTAAAAACATTGTGACAAATGGTGAAAAAAGTGATAATATATAGATATATTTCCTCGGGAGGGGATTATATGAATGGAAATATATTAGAGGAATTAAAGGTAGTTGAAACAATACTAGAAAATGAGGAACAGGAAGTTTTTATTTGCAAAAATAAAATAACAGAGGAGCTCTTCGTATTAAATAGTATAACAAATACAAAATTAACTGAAACTTTAGACTCTGATAAACTAAAAAACACTATAAACAATGTGGTTGATGTAGTAGAAATAGAAGACAGATTAAATATCATTTCTAGATATATGTCCCATAATAAGTTAAAGGATTATGTTAATAAAAATGAACTCTATTTAAGTGATAAGGTAAAATATGTTCATTTTTTATTAAATATGTTATATGACCTAAGGGAATTTCAGCCCCATATTCTTAGTTCCATTTTTAATTATCATAATTTTGTAATAGATGGTATGAGAAATATACACCCCCTAGGATTGATAATTTTAGAGGAAAATTATCTAGACATAGATACATCAAATGTACTTAAAAATATAGCTAGATTAGTTTATACTATCTTTACTGGTAACAAGATAATAGATGGGGATACATTAGATAAACTGCCACCGGATATATCTAAAATTATAACAAAATGCAAAGATAATAAATATACGAAATACAGGGATTTACTAGAGGAGTTAGAAACATCCACACTATATCAGTTAATGAATAATGAAGAGCACCATGAAGCTAATACTATTTTAGAAGAAGACAATATTGTAAAAAATAAGGGACTAAATAAAAAGGGATTAATATTTATTATTATTATTGTTTTATTGTTGCCTATAATTATCTTTAGTTTTAATAAACTAAACATAGAGGAAAAAAGCACAATAAATGATGAAATTGATGATGATGTACAAAAAGAAGTAAATAAAGGGGATAATCATATAGAAAAAAATAAATTAGATAAGTCTCTTATTATGGCTGAAGAAGAGGAGTTAGAATCTTTTTTTAAAAAATCAGAAGACAGTAAAATTTGTATCGATAAGGATATATATCATAGTGGAAAATATTCCATTAGAGTTGATAATGATGACATAAATGAAAAATATTTTATAGGGATGATAGATTTAAATAGTGAAGAATTTAATCACTTAAAAAATAAAAAAACTAATTTATCTATGTGGATTAAATCCAAAGTAGTTATGAAACCAACTATATCTATAGAACTATTTAATAAAGGGAAGTTCACAGGAATTATTGATAAAAATATAGGGGCTTTAGGAAAGCAGTGGACTTTACATAATATGTCAGTTAACATTGGTAATGCAGAGCAGCTAAAACTTTATGTTTCTTCAAATAAGGAAAGTAAAATATGGTTTGATGCTTATGAAATAGAGGTATTGAAGTAGATATTATAATATCTACTTCAATACCTCTATTTGTGCTTAGACCCATAACATTCAAGGACAGGAATAACAAACATAAATCCAACACCGGGTCTATTAAAGTTGTCCAATTTCTCTTTAATTTTATCTTTCACTATTTCTAATTTTTCTTTGTCCCTTATAACACTTATCAAAGTCTTATTATAGGGTTTGTCTCCTTCTATAAATTTCCTTATACTTGAAAATATAGGGACATCTACATGATGTTCTAATAATACCTTTCCCATACCTACACTATCTAGAGTCGTGGCACCTACTCCTTCTTCATAGAAAATTTCCAAAATATCATCTAACAAACTAGTGTCATTCAATATTAGAAAAAGTCCATACATAAGAGAGATTCCTCCTTTATAAAATTGGTAGCTTCGAATTACTTCGAAGGTTTTGTTATATTTTAGCTTCCTTAGCTTTAATTATAGCATTTTTGGTAGCTATTGGACCAATTATTTCTGTAATTATAGTAGTGGATAATAATATTGTAATAACTAATGATCCTAAAGTTGAACCTGGAAATTGTTTGTTTACCACTATAGCAAGTCCAACAGCAACCCCTACTTGGGAAAGTAAACCAAACCCTATATTCCTTCTTACCACTGTTGGTGAATTTGATAATTTACCTCCTAGTAAAGCACCTAAAATTTTACCCATAATACGGAATATTAAATATGCTACTCCTAAAACACCTATATGGGGGATTAGACCTATATCTAGTCTAGATCCGGCAAGGGTGAAAAAGGCTGCTATAATAGGTGGAGAAAAGGCTTCTACACTTGAAAAAGCACGTCTTGCATTGGCAGAAATATTAGTAGTTGTTATTCCTAAACTCATAGCTGTAAGTAAAGGTGATAAACCAAAACGATTTGCTAAGCCTACTAATAGAATTAATATTCCTATATTAAATATAAGTATTTCAGAATCACTTTTTGATATTTTTATTAAATAACTTAAGAAAACTCCAAGTATACCCCCAACGACTATAGAAAGTCCAATCTCAGTTAATGGATGTATCACAATCTTAGATATAGTGACTACTTCATGTTTAATAAAAACCCCTGCTATTGAAGATGCTACTGAGTATATCATAAGACATATGGCATCATCCACAGCCACAACCCCTAAAAGAGTACTTGTTAAGGGACCACTGGCCCTACACTCCTTAAGAACCATGATTGTAGCAGCAGGTGCAGTAGCAGAAGCTATTGCTCCAAGGATTAATGCGGTGGATATATCTCCAGATGTTAAAATATATATTATTATTGAAACGAACAAAAAAGCCCCTAGTGCTTCACATAATGCTATTAGAAAAATAGACTTACCTAATTTTTTGATTACAGAAATTTTAAGTTCGCTACCTATATTAAAGGCAATAATACCTAAAGCAAAATCATTTAAAAAAGAGAGCTTATCTATTATTTCATTATCAATTATGTTAAAACCTGAAACTCCAATAATAAGTCCTGCCACAATGTAACCAGCCACCGCTGGAATCTTAAACCTATTCATTAGTTTTCCAAAACCTATACCTACAATTAATGCGATACCTAAACTCATAAAAGTATTCATTTTTATCACCTCTATTATATATTTGTTATATTCCAGCGCCTGTTGACTATGATACTCCTTTAATATCTATATGTTAAATTCCAAAGAAAGGGATATAAGTCGATTTAACACGAAAAATAAGGATTATATTTGATTATATTCAAATTTCGTAAAAATGGAATTTTTTTAGATATGGAAAAATCATGGCTAAAATTAAATGTTTTGACAATGTCTAATTTATTTATTATACTAGTAATGCACTTAATTTAGGAGTCAAAGAAAGTTGTGATTTAAATGAAAACTATTAGTAAAGCAGATAAAAAATTAATAAAAAAAATAAATACAGTTTCGATATTAAAAACCATTAGAGAATATGGTCCCATATCAAGGGCAGATATTTCCAAAACCATTGGACTAAATCCTGCCACAGTTTCTAGTATCGTAACCAATCTTTTAAAAAACAAATCGATAAAAGAGGTTGGGATAGGAAAGTCAAGTGGAGGTAGAAAGCCAGTTTTACTTGAATTAAATAGCGATGAACTATATGTAGTTGGAGTTGATGTAGGAATAACAAAGGTCACCACTGGACTTATAAATATAAACGGAAATATACTTAATAAAACAACCATCGATTTTAAAGATAAAACTGTGGAAACTATATTTGAAGCTATAAAAAGCTCCATATATGAAGTAATAAAAGAACATGATAAGAACTTTAATAATGTGATTGGTATTGGTATGGGGGTTCATGGTCTAATTGATACAGAAAGGGGTATGTCTATATATGCTCCAGCTTTTAATTGGAATAATGTTAATATAGTTGATACATTTAAAAAGGAATTTAATGTACCCGTACTAATAGATAATGATGCAAGGGTTATGGCATTGGGAGAAAAATGGTTTGGATATGCTAAAAACTCAAAGAACTTTGTACTCCTAAATATAGGAACAGGTGTAGGAGCAGGAGTTTTTATAAATGATGCATTATATAGAGGTAATAATTTCGGTGCCGGAGAAGTTGGACATATAAAGATAACCGATGAAAATATAAAGTGCAGGTGTGGAAGATATGGATGCCTTGAAGCCATGGTCTCTGGTAGGGCCATAGTAAATAGATTTATTAAAGGTTTAGAAAAGGGCAGAACATCTAGTCTTAAAGACAGATTAAAAACTTCAGATATAACATCACTAGAAATCTACAGAGAGGCATTAAAAGGAGATTTGTTATCAATAGAAGTATTAAAGGAGACTGGTAAGTATATTGGGATAGGAATATCAACCATAATTAATACCCTAAATCCCAGCATGATTTTAATAGCAGGTGGGGTTTCTAAAGCTGGAGACTTTATATATGATGAAATACAAAATACCATTTCCAAAAAGAGCATGAATAATAACTTGAAAAATGTATATATAGGGGAAACAAAATTAAAGGACAATGTTGGTATAGTAGGTGCTGGGTCTTTGATTATTAAGGATATATTTTCTATATAGGAACAAGGCACCGTTGTTCTTTCTTTGTTCTGTGGAGTAGATGTAGGGACTAGGCATGCCTAGTCCGATCTTAAATCTATAAAATTTCGGGAAATTACATAAATAAAATAATAAACAACTTAATTTAGTTTTTAAATTAAGTTGTTTATTATTTTATTTATTAGAAGTCTATAATTTTTAGTTGTTTTTAGGTTGTTGGGGGATTCGTAATCCCCCAACTCATTTAGTCAATAAGGGATTTCCTAATCTGCAATATGATTTAGCACAGTAGCTTTGAATTCATTCGAAGGTTACCTTTTCAATAGAAAGGAGGGCCCAAAATGCCCTACGTTTACATATTAAGATGTAAAGATAACTCTTTATATACAGGATGGACTACAGATATAGATAGAAGAGTAAAGGAACACAATAGTGGAAAAGGAGCTAAATACACAAGGGCAAGAAGACCAGTTAAGTTAGCATACTATGAAGAACATAATAATAAAAGTAATGCTGCTAAAAGGGAATATGAGATAAAACAGTTTAGTAAGAAGAAAAAAGAAGAGTTAGTTAAGGGTTTTAATACGAATGACAAGTAAATGGTTGAGATATGCATATAACGCATATGTAGGGACTAGGCATGCCTAGTCCGACTTTGAAGCATAAAGCATCTAGTAATAATAAACCCTTATTGCCAAATAAAAAGGAGGGGTGTAGAGTGAAGTATTATAATCAATCAAAAAATATTAAAGATATTTTTTATAAACTAATCTCTATACAAAGTGATACAAACACAAAGCTAGAAAGGGACATAGAAGATAATATATACACTCATATTAAAAACATTAAATATTTTTCAAATAACCCTAAAAACTGTGGAGAAGTTAGATTAGAAAATGACATACATAATCGATCTATAGTATGGGGACTAGTTAAGGGAAAGGGAGATAAAACTATTATCCTACTACATCATCATGATGCAGTAGACATTGATGATTATGGAATACTAGAAAAATATGCCCTAAACCCATCGAAACTACAAGAAAATTTAGAAGAGGTTGGTATATCAGATGATATAAAGAAAGACTTAAAAAGTGAGGAGTGGATATTTGGTAGAGGTACTGCCGATATGAAAGCCGGAGCAGCTATACAGCTATATCTATTAGAAAAATATTCTGAAATAAAAGATTTAGTGGGAAATATACTACTTATATCAGTTCCAGATGAAGAAACCTTTTCTTCAGGCATGAGAAAAGGTATTGATCTTCTAGAAGACATAAAAAACAAGCATAATTTAGACTATTTGTTAGCCATTAATTCTGAGCCCCATGGGAGAGAAGAAAAGGAAGTAGGAGTACTATATGAAGGCTCTGTTGGAAAGGTATTGCCTATTATATACGTAAGGGGTAAGCAAAGTCACACAAAGGATGTATTTAGTGGAATAAACCCAATAAGTATTTTAGCCAATATATGGAGAAATATCGAATTAAGCTCATTTTTCTCAGACAAGGTTGAAGATGAAATAACCCCACCACCTTCCTTTGGATGTTTTAAAGACTTAAAAGGTAACTATGATGTATCATCTCCAAAGGGAGCTATGGGATATTTTAGTATACTTACATTAAATAGAACTCCAGAAGAGTTATTAAATCAATTAAAAGAAACAGTTAAAGGGGCTAATAGGGAAACTAATAGTTTTATAAATAATAGAATTAAAGAATATGAGAAAAAGGGATCCATAGTTTCTTCAAAGTCATCAATAGATATACAAGTTAAAACCTTTGATGAAATTTATGATATGGCATATAAAAACTTAGGAGAAGAGTTTATTAATAACTATAATAAGACCCTAAAAGAAATCAATAATAAACTTATATCAGGTGATATAAGCTTTCCTGATGGAACCTCTATAATTATAAAGGAAACATTAAAATATATAGGTAATAATGATCCAATAGTGGTAATTGGACTAGTACCACCCTATTATAATCATGTTTCTAACCATAAGCTTAACAATCTAAACTATAAAGTAAAAAATATATCTAAAGAAATAAATAAATTTACTATTGATAAATGGAATGAAAGTTATATTAAGAAAAATTATTTCATGGGTATTTCAGATATGAGTTATTTTTCTGTGGAACAAAGGGGGCTTAATTTAGATAAATTAACAAACAATATGCCGTTATGGGGAGACATCTATAGTATACCCTTTGACAAAATTAAAGATTTATCAATTCCTACAATAAATATAGGACCTTGGGGGAAAGATCTACATAAATATACAGAGCGGGTTAATAAAAAAGATCTATTAGAAAGAACTCCTAAGATTATAGAGTATGGAATAAATTATGTATTAGGCAGGGAAAACAAATTGTAAAAAAGATATTCATGGTAGTTTGAATTCCTTAATAGACAGGATTAACAGTAGCTAAAATTAATAGTGATTCATAGTAGCTTCTAATTCGTTCGAAGGTTTCATTTTAACAAGTTGCTGGAGTATTTGTAATCCCGTAACTAATTCAAATAAGAAGGTTTCATTCAGATAAGAAGGTTTCATTCAAATAAGTTGCTGGGGGATTCGTAATCCCCCAGTTATTAACATATAGATTAATGCTACTAATATTCCCTAGGACACAGAATAATAATCTTATAGGGGGTAGTTTGGGCAGGGATACTCCTTGTAATAGGACCATATACAACCACTAAATCATGATTTTCAACATTTCCAATAAATTGTTGACCATTTTCTAGTATTATCCTAGTACATGGAGCAATATTTAACTTTAACTTACCGTCACTACTTACTAATTGCTCATCAAAATAGTCTACCTTAACATTTTCACCTGGTATAAGTTTTGCCATAACAATTGCTCTAAATTGTGGTGGGAAAATTAAAGGCACAGGAGCATGTATATCATAAAATCCAATAACCATATCTCCGACTGACATCATTTCATGGTCTAGAAAGTAAGTAGTAGGTTCTATCACAAAGTTTACAACATTTCCTTCTCTACTTTGTACAGTCATAATTTTATAACATCCCATTGATTCTTCAGAACCTGACCAAAAGTTACTAATCATAGTAATAACACCAGAAAAAGAACTAAAACTTGTCATTTTAACTCCTCCATATCTATATTTTTTTTCCATATAATATATGCATCACTTCAATTTCTCTCTAATAAAAATACATAATTATTAAAATAATTATATATTTTTATAGTATAATGATAATAAACTGTAATTTATTTAGGAGTTCTATATGGGGAGGGCTTAGATGGAAAAATTAATCAATAAGGGACAAAAGTACTGCTATACATCACTACTATATACTAATGAAGAAAAGATTGGTTATATAGGGTCAGATGGAATATTAGAAGAACAGGAATATATTTTCATGATAAAAGAGGAAGAAAATCAATTTCATATTCACTGGGCAGCAGAAACTAAAAAGGATTTCTTTTATGGTCTTGAGAAATCTTTAAAACTAATAGAAAAAAATAATACAAATGAAAAAAGAATTTATATAGAATTTATTCCTAAAGAATTTATTAAAGATTTAGAAAAACTAGGGTTTAAAATAAACTCACACTTTTGTGATTTTTGGTTAGAGGATATAAAAAGAATTAAAGTACATAGACCATTATTCGGAGATATTAGACTTATGAAGGAGGAGGAATATAGAGAAGTAGCTGCAGTTACCCGCTCATGTAAAGGTCTTTCTAGAGGTTTTAATGGGGAAAAGGATATATTTGCAAAAGAATGGATACAGAATGAAAATTCATCTATAGTTGTTGCTGAAAGTGATAATAAAATTGTAGGTGTATGCTTTATGAATGTATATGGTTTTGAAGGGGATAAAGGACCTGTAGCTTGGGTAAGGGAAGTTGCGGTACATCCTAATTATCAAGGTAAAGGAATAGGTTATTCATTAATATATTATGGCCTTAATTGGGGTAAAGAGCGAGGGGCTATTCGAAGTTTTTTAGCAGTTGATTCTATAAACTATAACGCAATTAAGTTGTATGAAAAGATAGGTTATAAAAAAGAGGATGGATCTGAAGAAATAAGTATGGTTAAAGAATAATAAAAAATTCATGGACAAACACATATAAGCATTAAAAAGTAATCATAGAAGGATTGACCTATGAAAACTAAATAGAATTATTGATGGAAACTATCCAGTAGAAGTTAAAAGTATATAAAACCTACTGGATGGTTTATTTTTATTTATTTCTATTAATTTTGTGTGAACATGTTCATGAAAACATTGACAATTAACTACAATCTACGTATAATAAATATATGAACACGTTCATTTAAAGGAAAGGTTGGTGTTACTATGTTGTTATTGGCAATCATTACTATCACACTTGCTCTTGTACTATACTCGGTGGGTGTTTGGGGAGAAAAGTTCCAGAAGACTTTAAAGCCATGGCATGTGGTCATATTTTGGTTTGGTCTTGTCTGTGATACAACGGGTACAACACTTATGAGTATGATGGCGGAAAGTTCAAATCCTTTTAATTTCCATGGGATTACCGGTGGAATTGCAATTTTACTAATGCTTTTTCATGCAATATGGGCAACAGTGGTATTAGTACGTAAGAAAAAATCAATGATGGAAACCTTTCATAAGTTCAGCCTAATTGTATGGATTATTTGGCTGATCCCATATCTATCAGGTCTTATTGTTGGCATGGGAGGAAGATAAAAACTATATCAGGAGGGATTAGGAATGCGTAAAAAAGATGAAACTTTGCAACGGAGAATCTTGGATTTGGCAAGAAATATGGCAAACACAACTGGCCCAGATTCCATTACTATCCGTAGGATTGCAAAAAAAGCTGGGGTAGCTACGGGGACGATTTATAATTACTTTTCTAGTAAAGAGGATATTTTGCTTGCCTTGACTGAAGAATACTGGTACAAAACATTGATGGGAATGGATGAAGCGATTACATCAGAAACTTTTTACAGACAGTTAGAGGAAATATATGAATTTCTCAGTCGGCAAATCCATCAGTCGGCAGGGATGCTTATGGGCAGTTTGACCAATGTAGAAACCGCAGGACGGGCACGTATGCAATCTATGCAGCAGAAATTGGGGGAAATGCTCATCCAGCGCATGGAAGAGGATGATACTATATGTGAAGACATTTGGAATGGGCACTTTACAAAGGAGCAATATGTAAGTTTTATCATAATGAATATGATGCTACTTCTGGAAAAGAGGGCACCCAACATGGATTTCTTTATTGAAGTAGTCAAACGTACTATATATTAAGGTATAATAAATAGCATCTACTGAGGTAGGTGCTTTTTATTATGGGTGAAATTTTAGATGAAAAATAAAGATTTAAATAATTAAATTAATTAACCAATGGAAAAAGAAACCTAAAATACCCCCTATAAATAAAATTATAAGCATTTCTATGGCATTTATAACATCATCAGCACTTTTATAAGAATGTATTATTGGTATTAAAGGTAAAGAAGTATCTACAAACTTTCTAAATAAATAGTAGACAAGAAATGCAAAAACAAAAAAGAAATAGTAACTACTCATATTAACCTCCAAAAAAGTTTTTGATAAAAATTTTGCCCAAAAGTACTTTTGTTTAGTATATAGTTATAGATAAAAAGTAAATATAATTATATTTTACCAAATTAACCAATAAAAAAGAAGAGGGAAGGATCTCAACGGAAAAAATCTAAATTTAATAATAAGTTCTTTAGCTAGGATATTTTCTAATGGGACTAATTAAGGTGTTTTTTTATGCTTTAGTTCTTTATCATAGTTATTTTAGGAGCTATAGGTGCATTTTCTATCTTATAGTTAAGTTTTAAATGATAATCTATTATATTTCTGTCGTAAACATATATGATAGTACATAGAAGAACGTATTTTCTTTCTGTATATATCGATATTTCATATCTAATTTTCAAAGGGTATTAGATATTGTTATCTTTCTATTTTTAGCTATTTTCCTTGCGTATTTTGATTTAATCTTTCTTTTGGGTCTCAGTATATTTAAGTCTTTACAAAGTCTATATACCTTTTTTTATTAATAATTAGATTGTATTTTTTATTTAAGATAATAGTTACTTTAAAATATCCGTAGAATTCACAGCCTTGTGTTGCTATAATTTTAAGAACGGTTGTAGCACTATATCTGGCACTAATCCATTTTTTGAATATTTTTACTTTCAAATAGTTAAACATGGATTTTCACTTGAAAAATTTACAATGAAAGATTGGATAGGTTATACTTAAATAGACAGTAAAAACTCGGACATGATAATATAAATAAAAATGTTTCCATACATGTCCTTAGAGATTCATTTGCTACTCATTTGTTAGAAGCTGGTACGGATTTAAGGTATATGGGAGATCTACTTGGACACAAAAGCTCAAAAACAACTGAGATATACACTTATGTATCAAAAACAAACTTAGGTAATATTAAAAGCCCATTAGATAAGATATTGAACAGCTAAGTATACATGTCAAATGTTGCATAATATGGTACAATAAAAGGGAAGAAAAAAACAGACATAATAAAATTTTCCCGACACAAAGTGTCATTAATCCATTTATATAGATTAAAAAAGCGACAGTCGGGGATGCAATAGTTATGTGAAACTACACCTATAAATTAAAAGCATGGAGGAAAAAACAATGGAAGCAGTCATAGGTTGTTCGGTAATTATATATGACCATGAAGGTAGAATACTAATTAGTAAGAGAAGTAGGATGAAAGAGCAGTTTCCATTAACTTGGGAGAATATTGGTGGAAGACTTGAGCATGATGAAACACCAGAAGAATGTATAAGAAGAGAGGCTAAAGAAGAGATTTGATGCCTTCTTAACGATTTAAAGATATTTAAGGTTTATGTAAATATAGAAGAGAATACACAGTATGTCATTATTGTACTTACATGTAGATTAGAGAATACTGAAAGTATAAACCCTAATTATGAAATAGAAGATATTGAGTGGATTACTAAAGATAAAATAAACAACTATAATTTCTGCACAGAAAATAATAAAAAGAGGTTATTTGATTTTTATGAAGAGTTTAAATATTAGTTAAGAGGTCATTTATAAGAATAGTAGAATAGGTTTAGTTTATACCTTTATATATTGGTTATGTAGCTGGCCTCCCATCATCCTATGATAAAATTTATAGAATGACGGGAAGCCTTGGACCGTTATACGAAAGTCGAACTTAACAATTAACAGTCACTATAGTGTAAATGCATTTAGGAATTTATAAAAAATAAGGACTTAGGGTGATAATATGCAAATAGATAGATTAACAAGAATAATTTTTTCGCCGACTGGCACAACTAAAAAGATAGTTGAAGAAATATCAAAGGGACTTAAAATAAAAAATACAGATACAATTAACTTAACTAAGACAGATATACGTCAGAATTTCAATTTGAGTATAAATAAACATAATGAACTTCTAATTATTGGTGTTCCAGTCTATGAAGAAAAAATTCCCAAAATAATTGAAAAAACATTGAAAAATCTTAGAGGAAAAGGTCAGCCAATAATTTTGATAACGGTTTATGGTAATATTGGTAGTGGTATATCGCTTAAACAATTAAGAACATTAGTAGAAGATGTTGATTTTAGAGTCGTAGGAGCAGGATCATTTATAGGTGAGCATTCATTTTCGAATGGCGAATTAAAAATAGCAAAAGGAAGACCTGATGAAAGAGACTTAAAAAAAGCAAAACAATTTGGGAAAGAAATAAGACAAAAATTAAAATATATAAGTGATATAGAGAACATTCCAGAATTAAAGTTGGAAGGTAAATTACCATTAATAGCTAAAATATTGCCTAAGGATAGTGCTAAGTTATTTGCTAAGATACCGACTGTTGATAAAGAAAGATGTAATATGTGTGATATATGTATAAATGTATGTCCTGTAATGGCTATTGATGAAAAAAATCTTAGAATAAATAATGAAATATGTTTACACTGCTTCGCTTGTGTAAAAAAATGCCCTAAAGAAGCAAGAAAAATAAATTTTAAAAAGAAAGAATTAGTAAAATTATTTTTGAGGAAAAAGGGGAGTGGAAGAAAAAAACCACAAATTTATTATTAGATCGAGTTTGACCATCGTATAACAAAGAGTTTACAGTTCCACTCCTGACGTCATTTCACTCAAATTCTTGAACCTAAGTCCAAGTTGACAGCTAAATTAAATTGGTATGAGGAACAATTTAGGTTAAGTCAACAAAAGCATTTTGGCAAATATCCTACAAGCAAATCATATATGAGGCTTTATTGCACTGGCACTTTTGAACCTCAGATTTTCTTGTATGAATATCAGCCCTCTCGGGCTAAAAAGCATCCAAAGAATTTCCTCAAAGACTTTAAGGGATTTCTTCAAATCGACGGATATCCTGGCTATAATGCTGTTGAGGATGTCACATTGGTTGGTTGTTTTGCTCATGCTAGACGTGGTTTTACAGATGCTTTAAAGGCACGTCCTAAAGAAGCCGTCGTATCTAAAACCACAGCTGGGGAAGGTGTTAACTTCTGTAATGAATTATTTAAAATTGGAAAAACATTAAAAGATTTATCGTATGATAAACGTTATGAAAGATGCCTAAAACAGAGTAAATCTGCTCTTGAGCATGGAAAGAAAGGTAAGAGCTAATTAGCCCTTACTTTTCTATTAAAATGCTGGAATAACACCACCATTATAATTTTCTTCTATATATTTCTTAACTTCTTCAGATTGTAAAGTATCAAGTAAAGTTTTAAGTTTAGTGTTATCCTTATCTTCAGGTCTTATTGCAATTATATTAGCATATGGAGAATCCTTATCTTCAAGTAAAATAGCATCTTCTGTAGGTACTAATTCAGCTTCAAGAGCATAGTTACCATTTATAATAGCAGCATCAACATCTCCCATAACCCTCGGAATTTGAGCCGCTTCCAGTGCTTTAAATTTTAAGTTTCTTGGATTTTCCACAATATCTTTTTCAGTTGCTTCAAGACTTGAATCTTCACTTAATTTAATTAATCCATTATTTTCAAGAAGGATAAGGGCTCTCCCCCCATTTGTTGGGTCATTGGGGATGGCGATACTAGCTCCGTCCTTTAGATCCTCGATTGACTTTATATCTTTGGAATAAACACCCAATGGTTCAACATGAACCGTTCCAAGGGATATAATATCAATACCTTTATTTTCTGCGAAACTCTCCATGTAAGGTACGTGTTGGAAGAAGTTAGCATCTATTTCTCCTTCAGCTAAAGCTAAGTTGGGTTTAACATAGTCAGTAAACTCAATAATTTTTAAATCGATACCTTGTTCCTTTAAATCATCCTTTATAAGGTTTAGAAGTTCTGAGTGGGGAACTGGAGTTGCACCAATCTTTAATACTTGACTTTCAGCTTCCTTTTTTCCACATGCACTTAGAATAAGTGTTCCTAAAATACTAATAATCAATACAGTAATAATTGTTTTTTTCATTCACATAACCTCCTAAATTATTTTTTGTTTACTATTTTTGCAACTTTATTACCTGTTAACTGTACAGTTTGAACAAGCAAAATTATTAAAATAACAGATGCAATCATAACATCAGTTTGAAAACGGTAAAACCCATAACGTATTGCTAAATCACCAAGGCCTCCTCCCCCTATGGCTCCAGCCATGGCAGAATAACTTATTAAGTTTATTATTGTTAGGGTAGTACCTAAAACTAATGATGGCATTGCTTCAGGTATTAACACTTTGAAAACTATTTCTGGAACACTGGCACCCATGGCTGATACAGATTCTACTATACCCTTATCCACTTCCTTTAAGGAACTTTCTATAACCCTTGCAACAAAGGGACAGGCTGCTATAGATAAGGGGACAATACTTGCAGTCGTGCCGATTGTAGTGCCAACAATCAACTTGGAAATAGGGAAAACCAAAATCATTAAAATAATAAATGGAAATGATCTACTTACATTGACTATTGTTCCTAAGATATAATTAAGTTTTGGTTTTTGCCATATGCCATTTTTTTCGGTGATTACTAGTAATATTCCTAAAGGAAAACCTATAAGTAATGAAGCAAGAGTTGAAGCAAATACCATGTATATAGTTTCTAGAAATGGCGGTAGTAAAAGGTCGATAAAATTATCCATTCCAAATCACCTCCAACCTTATATTTTCAGTTTTTAACCATTCAGTGACAGTTTTAATTTTTTCATTGTCTCCAAATATTTGTATAATCAAATTTCCAATGCTTGTGGTCATAAGTTCATCGATATTTCCAGATAAAATATTAACATCTATATCAAACTTTCTTATTATTTGAGAAATAATAGGTCTTTTAGATACATCTCCAACATATTTTAATCTAATCACCTTAGAATTTGGCTCCTTTGGGAAATTAAGCTCTTCTTTAATACTGTGATTTATATTAGAAACAAAACTTTTGCCGGTTTCTGTTTTTGGATTAGAGAATATTTCCTCAACTGTATTAAGTTCTATGATCTCACCATCTTCAATAATGGCTACTCTATCACAGATTTCCTTTATTACCTCCATTTGATGAGTGATAAGAACTATGGTTAATCCAAATTCATTTTTTACTTTTCTTAAAAGATTTAGTATGGATTTTGTTGTCTGAGGATCAAGGGCTGATGTGGCTTCATCACACAGTAATAAATCAGGTTTATTGGCTAGAGATCTTGCAATTGCCACTCTTTGTTTTTGACCACCACTCAACTGTGACGGATAAGAGTTTTCCTTATCAGACAAATCAACAACGGATAATAATTCCTTAACCCTTCCCTTTATTTCACTTTTTTTATGTCCAGAAAGTTCTAAGGGTAAAGCCACATTATCTGCAACGGTTCTAGAACTTAAAAGATTGAAATGTTGAAAAATCATACCTGTTTTTTTTCTCATGTTTCTAAGTTCCTTTTTATTAAATTTTGTTATATCATTACCTTCTAAAATTATATTTCCGCTGGTAGGTTCTTCAAGACGGTTAAAGGTCCTAATAAGTGTTGATTTTCCAGCCCCACTTAAACCAATTATTCCAAATATCTCATTCTCTTTTATATTAAGATTTATATTTTTAAGAGCATAAAACTCACTATCATCATTTCTAAATACTTTGGTTAAATTATTTACTTTTATCAATTAGACCACCACCCCTTTAATAGATTAATGTACTAAAACATTTTAGATATAGAAATACCCCTTCCAATAGGTTTTTCTTTTCAAAAAAAAGAAAAACCACTTTCTAAATGAAAGAGGTTCACGTGCGATTATTCCTCTCTCATCTTTCGGTATACATATACCGCTGGAATTAGCACCTTGTGTATTAACACCGGTTGCTGGGCTTCATAGGGCCAGATCCCTCCGCCTCTCTTGATAAGAGTTCTGTATTTATTTGTTGCTTAACATTATACTTATAACTAAAACAAATGTCAATAGATTTTTTTTAGAAATGATTTCATACTAGTATTTGGTGATAAATAAACTTAATTTTTAGTAAAAAAACATCTAGAATAAAAAAGTATGGGACAAACACATGTATATATTAAAAATCATAATATATATACTAGATAGAATATGAAAACGAGAATGAATATCAAATAATAAGGAGTTGATTATTGTGTCTAGTAAAATTAAAAGGGTTTTTCCAGGGGGAAATACTTCAAAGGGTTTCTATTCATATTATGATAATATTATAGAGAAGGATGCAAATAGGATATTTATATTAAAGGGTGGACCAGGTACAGGGAAATCATCTTTAATGAAGAGTATTGGAAAAGAGATGCTAAACAAAGGTTATGATATCGAATATCATCACTGTTCATCAGATAACGGCTCCATTGATGGTGTAGTTGTACCAAAACTTAAAGTAGCTATGATAGATGGTACAGCACCCCATGTAGGTGTCCGTAAACACAAATTAACTGTTTGAGCTACCTACTTGCCTTTTAAGATTGTGGTGTAGAGACTAAGGAAAATTAGAATATATTCAGATAGAGTAAGGGGCATCTATGGGAATAGGTGTTTTTTATTGTGTTTGGGTATAATTTAAAATGAAAAAAATAAAAAAAGAACAGATTATAAGAAGGATTAATGAAATTATATATTAATTAACAGTAGGGAAGAATCAGTAGACTGAATTAATAAAGGTATATCTAGTGGGTTATTTTGTAAGATAGATGTTTTGAATCAATATATTTTGTTTTTATGCAGAAAATTAAAGTAATAATTGATAAGAAAATACAAACTGTTGAAGGGATTTAAGTGAAAAATGTAGAAATAAACAAATTAAAAGGTTTAATTTAATATATATTTTTAAAATCTATTAAATTAAGGCATTGAATTATATGTTCAAATATAAAAATAAAGGGGGAAGAGGTTATGGACAAGGATACATATGTTCTAAATTTTATGGGACGATCAACAATAGGAAAGTCAAGAATTATTAGTACGTGTATACAAGATAAAGAAATTGGAACATATATTCACAAGGATAATATTAATGGCAAGACTAAAACTAATATTATATATGTTATAAATTATGATAAAGATAATACTTATAAATTTATTCCTAAAGTGAATTATATATTTGAAAATTATTTAACAAGAACTGAAGATAAAGTAAAATTTGAATTAGAATCATTTAAAAAAGCATTTGATGAAGTTAGTAGTGAAAAAGATTTTGAAGGTATAGAGGAGTTTATAAATCAAATTGATGATATAGAGGAATTAAAAACATGGATAAAAAAATATATAAAGAGAATTCAAAAACATCTTATCAAATTGGTAGAGCTAGAAAAATGTGAAAATGAAAATCAAAAGATACTGTTTTATTGTAAATTGTTTGAGGAAAATTTGATTTATAATAAATTATTTGACATAGAAATTGAATTAAAGGCATCGAAAAAGTTTAAAAAGGTATTAAGAAAATATGAATTAAAACGTATTATATTAATAGATACAAGGGGAGTCTTTGATGTGCCTGATAAACTTCAAAGAAGTTTTACTAAGTACAACCCAGATATAAATATTTTTATATTTGATGAGAAAGGTATGACAGATCATCTACTTAAACAAATTTATGATGAGTTAGAACCTATGTTTGGTAAATCTTTTGAAATTTGTATTAGAACAACAACACCTTTAAGTGTTCCTGTGTTATCAGATGTGGATAATTGTATACATCCAACAGGAGATAAAAATTTAACTAAAAAGTTTGATACTATTATTAACTTTCTTAAACAAAAAAATGTTCTTGAAGGAAATACTGTGTTTGATATTAGATTGCGAGAGCAATTGGGAACGATATTGCCAGAAATACCCAATAAAAATGACTATGAGCTTGAGGATCAAGAAGTACAAAAACATAATGATAAGTATGATAGAATCGTTTGTGCACTCTTTGATAAAGTAATTGGGCTTAAGAAGCGAGAAGAAGAGGCGATAGCAATTATTAAAGAAAAATGTAAGGATCCATATTATAAAAAAACTTTAATAGATTCTGTTATAGATGGAAAAGAAAGATCAATATGGATTAAATATGCCAAACGATGTTTAAAGTCGATAAATGGCGAAGGAAACCACTTAACTCCTAAACCACAAGCAGAGACAATACAAAGACATATTAAAAATTTATTTTTCGAGGATAATCCAACTAGATGGGCAAAAAGAGAATATATGTGTAATATTGTGACATATGAAGCTGCAAATTTAATAAATGAAGCAATAAAACAGATTAGGGAAATCAAAGATCAACTATCAGATGAACAGTTATCAGAATATATCTTTATTCTAAAAAATTCTTTATCTGCATGTCAAAATTCTTTGGCTGAATGGCAGTCATATGTATTTTTTAAAGATAGAGGAGTTAATAAAAAAAGAATACCTAGTAAGTATTATTATAAAGCTTACAGTGATACAGTTGTTTTTTCAAAAGGTGGAACCATATATTATACAATCTATGACGAGTTAGATGCTGGAAGCTCAACTAAGTGCCACAAATCTTCATTATTAAACTGTATTATTCGAGCTGTGACTGAATTGATGCAAGAAAAATTAAACATTGAAAAAATAACCATAAACGATTCAGCTATTAGCAAATAAATGAATGGTTTATAGTTACCTTATATATTGAAAAAAATAAATACTTATAAATATGTATAATAAAAGCATCTGCTTAGGTAGATGCTTTTTATAGTACATAAAATTTAAATATTTGGAAAATTAAATAGGAACATTTTTACAAGGTCATGTAAATAATATAGTATTTCAATAGTCGATGCTATTTATTGTTTATGTTATGCTAAAAGATAATATAGATAATAGATTGATTTTGAAATGATATAAATAAGTTTTATAATCATTATTGGTTTAACTTCAAAAGGAGGAGAATTTATGAATATAGAAGAATTTGATATAGAAGAGTATGTTAAAAATTATATTCTTGAAGGAAAAGATGAACAAAGTTTGTCTCAAAAAGAGTATGATTATTACTTAGATAAGAAAGATAGTCATATAAAAAATGTGCAAAATTGGTTGAAATATTTTAATTGCAGTGGAAAACTAGAAGTTTTTTCATTTGAAAATAAAGTTTTAGAATATTTTCCTATTGAAAAATTTGATGAAAAAGATATTTCAAAATTTATAGATCACATGTTTTCATTAAAAGATGAAGGAGAATTTATTGGAAATAAATTGATTTCTAATCTGTCAAAGATTTCTATTGATAGCATAAAGAATAAAACAGAAGAAAGGTCATACGAGTTTTTCTATATAGAAAAGCCTTCAAAAAGTGAATTTAGTCAAGATTTGGATTTATATAAAAATAAGAAAAGATATTTAATTAGAAAAACACCATTGGAGGTAAAAACGTTAATAAAGGGCTGTATAGATGAATTAGAGATATTAAAAGGAGAAAAAGTTTTGTCAAATCTTAGCTATGTGGTAGATTATGTTGCAGATATTTTATTACAAATATTTAATTACTGGGTAATTACGATAGAAAACTTTAATTACAAAGAAAAAATTGATGTGACAAGACGTATAGAATTATATCTAAAAGAATATAAAAAATCTCTAATAAGATTTAAAAAGAATAGAAAATTTAATACAGAATTGAAAGATGCGGTGTCTATTTTTGTTTCTTTTTTAGAAAAAAGGAATGATTATGGTAATTATATTAATATTTTTAAAAAGTTAGAAGAAGAACAAAAGGATGAACCTGAATTTTTTGCATCTCCAAGAGATATTTATAGAGTAAAGAAAGAAGAGATGGTTTCAATAAAAGAACAAAAAAAAATTATAACAGAAGAAAGTAAAGTTGATAATTACAGTGATAAGTTGGAAAAAACAAAAGAAATAATAAAAATATTTTCTCAATATGGCTTACGAAATGCTGATGTTAATGCTATTTTTGATAGAAAGGTGTATTTTAGGGAAATTTATTTAAGTAACTCTAAGTTCAAACGACAATCTAAGACAATAGTTCGTAAATATTTGAAGAATATTCAAAAGAAAAAAAATAAGGGATATAGTACTAAAGAAATAATTAATTCATTTGAAAAAGAATCAGAATATAGGTTTTTTCGTGAAAAAATAAGTAGAGGATATTTTAGGGAGACATGTGATATAAGATTATATAGTGTAAAAAATAAATTACAAAAAAAATTATATGAAGTATTATTGGATACGTTATTGATTTATGATTACAAAATTTCTATTGAATATTTACAGAAAATTATAAGTGAACTGATTCCAATTTGTTTCAAGCACATTGATGATCTTCTGGAAACTATATATGGGAATAGGATTTTTTGAAAAAAGCATTCTGTGACAAGCTAATTTTTTTGTTGTAAAATTTGAGTAAATTAAAAATTAGCTAGGAGGATGTAAATATGGATATTTTAAAAGGTAGAATTGTAGAAATTGAAAAAAATGTAAACAAAATAACATATGTGACTCAGCAAATAAAGAAAAATGAACAGCCTAAATATGACGATAGATATCCAGGTGGATGTGGGACATATGTAACAGGTAGTGAATATTTAGGAACAACTCTAGAGGTGAAAATTTTTATTTATGACTTGAAGCGTTGTATTTATTTTGATATTTATGAATATGTGTTATTAGAAAATAAAAAATGTAGGATTTCATCTAAATTATTAGACCATGTTGTGACTTCAAATGTTGGAAAGAAAGTAAATGTGGGTATTGATGATAATAATAATTATTTTGATATGTCTCAATTAGATGTTATACCCCAATAATGTAACGAGCTATTTAAAAGGTTTTTTGATGATTTCGTATAGATATAGCATTATAATTTATTGTTTATAGAACAAGAGTTTAGAATATTTATGCTAATTTATATGAAATACAAAGAGCATCTATCAATAAAGGGTAGGTGCTTTTTTAGTGCATAAAGGAGAAACTTCAACAATAACATTGCCATATGTAACCAATAAGAGTATAATTAAAATATAAAAATGATATCTTTTAAATACAAAAAGAAGGTGATGCATGATTGGAAATTAAAATGTTTTATAAAAGTCAACTTGAAGTATCTAAAGTGATTAATGAACTGATTGATGGTTACTGGAATGATGAAATATCAGAAGAGTTACTTATAAAGAATACAAAAAAATTAATAGAATATAATAAACCAAAAATCATTAAGAATGGAGATTATACAACTGTATTAAAACAAAAATGTGGAAAAAGGAGATTAGGAGTTTTAAGTAAAATATTAGAAATAATTGAGTCTAGATAGTAAAGGGGGCAATATATTGGGAGTTCATAATGATTTAACCTTTTTTACAAATGAACCAGAAAGGAATCTTTATGATCGATTTAATAAGATTCTAAAGTCAAATACACAATTTTATGATATGCTTGTTGGATATTTTAGGACAAGTGGATTTCATTTAATGTATCCAGCAATGAAAGATGTTGAGAAAATAAGAGTTTTAGTAGGACTAAACGTAGATGGAAAAACTGTACAAATTATTCAAAAATCTAAGGAAGAACAAATGTCTTTTGAAATGTCACATAAAGAAGTAAAGAAGGAATTTTCAGATGATGTAGCTGAAGAAATGCAGAATTCAGAAGATAGTTACAGGGTAGAAAAAGGTGTTAAAACTTTTATTAAATGGCTTCAAACTGGGAAAATAGAAATGAGAGTATATCCTGATGCACCAATTCATGCCAAGGTCTATATTATGCGAAAGGATATGGAGAAAGTTCCAGATCAATATGGAACAGTCATAACAGGTTCAAGTAACTTTTCAAAATCAGGTCTTGTAAATAATCTTGAGTTTAATGTTGAATTAAAAGATAGTAGAGATGTTGAATTTGCATTAAATAAATTTGAAGAACTTTGGGAACGTTCTGTAGATATTTCTGATGAATATATAGAAACAGTAAATGAAAAGACATGGATTAGAGAAGATATTACACCTTATGAACTTTTTCTAAAAACATTATATGAATATTTCAAGGAAGAAATTAATGAAGATAAAAATGAAACTTGGGAAGAGATACTTCCTGATGGTTTTATGAAACTTAAATATCAAACAGATGCTGTAATACAAGCTAAAAAAATACTAAAAGCCTATAATGGTGTTTTTATAGCTGATGTAGTGGGTCTTGGTAAAACTTTCATATGTGCAATGTTAGCACAAAGATTGAGAGGAAGAAAGTTAATTATATGTCCTCCAGTTCTTAAAGAGTACTGGGAAAGGACATTACAACAATTTGAAGTGGCAGCTAAGGTTGAATCATTAGGAAAATTAGATAGTATTCTTGAAGATAATGATTTAATAAAAAATGTTAAATATGTTTTTATTGATGAAGCCCATAGATTTAGAAATGAAAAGACTGAGAGTTTCCAAAAACTCCATCAAATTTGCTATAACAAGAAAGTTATTTTAATAACTGCTACACCACAAAACAATTATTCTAGTGATATAGCTAATCAGATCTATTTATTTCAACCCAAAAACAATAGTACCATTATACCAAACAATAAAAATATAGAAGGATTTTTTAGTAAATTAGATAGAAAATTAAAAAAATTAGATAAAGGGACACAAGACTATTCAGAAACATTAAAAGCCAACTCAGAAATTATTAGAGATCAAGTCCTTAGAAATGTAATGATTAGAAGAACTAGAAAAGAGATTATGGAATACTATAAAGATGATTTAGAAAAGCAGGGACTTAAATTTCCAGAGTTAGGTGATCCAGACAAAATTGTTTATAGTTATGACGACCATATAGAAACTGTATTTAATCATACAATATCGTGTATTCAAAAACTTAAATATGCAAGATATAAACCACTGACTTACTTAAAAGATATTACAAAAGAAGTAGCATCACTTTTAGTATCTCAAAGGAATATGTCAGGTTTTATGAAGTCTATTTTAATTAAAAGACTTGAAAGTAGTTTTGAAGCATTTAAAAAGACTTTAAATAGATTTATAAAATCCTATGAAAAGTTCTTAAAAATGTGCTTAGATGGAGAAGTTTATATTAGTAAAAAAGTTGATGTATATGATCTTTTAGATAATGGTGATGATGAAAAACTTATGGAATTAGTTGAAGAAGATATTGTCCAATACTATTCTATAAAATCTTTTAATAAAGAGTTTATACCTTCAATAAAACATGATTTAAATATATTAAAGGAACTTGAAGATGAGTGGGAAGAGATTATAGAAGACCCAAAAAAAGAACAGTTTCTATATGAACTAGAAAATAATGAAAAGATAAAAGATAAAAAAATCATTATATTTACAGAATCAAAGGAAACAGCAGATTATGTTGGAGCTTATTTGGAAAACTATTATCCAAAAAGGGTATTGGTTTATAGTGGACAAGGTTCTAGGACAGTAAGGCAGGAGATAGAGGCAAATTATAATCCTGATTATGTATATGAAAAGAAAAATGATATTGATTTTTTAGTTACAACAGATGTATTAGCTGAGGGAAAAAATCTTCATAGGAGTAATGTCCTTATAAACTATGATTTACCATGGAATCCAACAAAAATAATGCAGAGGGTAGGACGTATAAACAGAGTTGGAACTAAACATGATAAAATATATGTATTTAACTTTTTTCCAACAGCTCAAGCTAATGCTCATTTACCGTTAGAAGAAAATATCATACTAAAGATACAATCATTTCATGATACTTTAGGAGAGGATTTTAAGTATTTATCAGATGATGAGGAAGTTTCATCACATAATCTTTATAAAAAGTTAAATAGTAAAGAAACCCTCGAAGCAGAAGAAAATGATGAAGAATCTGAATTAAAATACTTAAACATTATTAGAGAAATTCGAGACAATGATGAAAACTTATATGAAAGAATAAAAAGATTACCTCAGAAGTCTAAAAGTGGAAGAATACTAGATGATATTTCAAATGATAAGACAGTTACATTTTTAAGAAAAGGTGGGCTTAAAAAGTTTTTTATGGGAGATAGTAAAGATTCAAAAGAAATATATTTCTTACAGGCAATGAAATATTTAGAGGTAACTCCCAATGAAAAAAAAGTAAAAACTCCAAAAGTTTATTTTGAACATTTAGAACTAAATAAATTAGGTTTTGAAATAGCTCTTACGGAAGAGAAGGAAATTATTACAGAAAAATCTTCAAAGACAGGAAATGATGCAAAAGTAATAAAACTTTTAAAAGCTATTTCAAAATGTAAAGCCTTTACAGATAACCAAGAGACATTAATAAAGAAAATGAAAAAGATATGGGAAGAAGGAAATATACCAGCAAGTATTTCAAAAGAAGTTTTAAAACAAACTAAAGGTATGAATGATCCAGTAAAAATTTTCTATGAAATAAAGGAAATAGTTCCAGAAAAATATTTTGAAGAACGTAAGATAAAGAAGAAGGTAAATTTATCAGGAGATATGAAGGTTATACTGTCATCATACTTAAAAAAGGGGGATAGAGGATAGATGAATACTGCAAAAATAAGTATTTTGAAAGAGACATTTGATAATAAATTCAATATTAAACGTTTTAGAAAATTCACAAGAGATTTTTTAAATGAACCAGAAATGCTTAAAGAAGCTAGACACACAGATATATGGAAAGAATATGAAGATCATATAAAAGCTTATTATATTATTGCTAAATATACAGATAATGAAGATAATGATTTGATCGTAATGACAGTGGAATTAAAAAGAAATACAAGTGTAGATAGAGCAAGAAGTATGCAAAGAAATTTTATTTCTAAAGTTTTAGATAATAATAATTTGGATGCAGCCGTTGTAGCATTTTATACAGAAGATGAGCCAAGTTGGAGGCTGTCTTTTGTGAGGTTAGATTACACTCTTACAGAGAATGGGATTGACTTGAAGTTAACTCCAGCTAAAAGATACTCATACTTAGTAGGTGAAAATGAACCAAATCATACTGTAAAAGAACAGCTAAGATATATATTTAAGGATGATAATCACAATCCCACATTAGAGGATATTCAAGATGTATTTAGTGTTGAAAAGGTTACAAAAGATTTTTTTAATCAATATAAAGAGAAATATTTAGAATTAAAAGAAACTATACATATATCTTTTTTAGATGCAAGTATTGAAGAAAGGTTTTGTAAGAAATTTTTAGGACAAATTTTATTTTTATATTTTTTACAAAAAAGAGGTTGGTTAGGAGTAGGAAAAAAAGAGCAGTGGGGCAATGGAGATAAAAATTATATAAGGAATCAATTTAATCTTGTTATAGAAAAAGAGCAGAATTTTTATACTGATTTTCTTGCTAAATTATTTCGAAGCTTAAATGATAGTGCGAGGGTGTTATTTTCTAAAGAGTTAGACTGTAAAGTACCTTTTTTAAATGGGGATTTATTTGATACGATAGGTAAATATGATGTTATTATTAATAATAGTTATTTTTCAAATGATAGCAATACAGGTCTTTTGGATATTTTAGATACTTATAATTTTACTGTAAATGAGAATGATCCAATTGAAATAGATGTAGGCATAGACCCTGAGATGTTAGGGGAAATTTTTCAGAGATTATTAGATGTCAAAGAGAGAAAAGATACAGGGTCTTTTTATACTCCTAAAGAAATTGTTCATTATATGTGCCAAGAAAGTCTTATTAATTATTTAGTTAATGAATGTGATAAAGATTATAATTTTATAAAAAAATTTATTAATGAATGTTATAATGATTTTCCAATAGATGAATATAGTTTTCAATTTCAAGAAAAAGTTGAAAAAGCGTTACAAACTATAACAGTTATAGACCCAGCAGTAGGATCAGGAGCTTTTCTTTTAGCTATGGTTATAGATATAGTAAAAATAAGAAAAAGTATTTCACCAGATAAAAGTAATTATCAATTAAAATTGGAAACAATAGAAAATTCTATTTTTGGTGTAGACATTCAACCATCCGCAGTTGATATAGCAAAGCTGAGATTAAACTTAACTTTGATTATTGATGAAAAGGATGTAAAGAAAAATCCTACCCCTTTACCAAACTTGAACTATAATATATGTTGGGGAAACAGTTTGATAGATGAAATAGAAGGAATAGATATGAATGATATAGACATAAATAGTGAAAATATATTAAAGTTAATTAAAATGGAAAAAGATTTTTTTAAGACACACACTAAAAAGAATAAATTGACTTTAAAAAGAAAAATAGAGGAACATATTGTATCTATTATAGCGAAGACATCAAAGGCAAAAATATATGATATTTATAATTATTTAAAAATGGACAATACTCATAGATATTTTTTATGGAAACTAAATTTCCCAAGAGTATTTAAGGAAAAAGGTGGATTTGATATTGTTATTGGTAATCCACCTTATGTAGGGGAAAAGGGGAACAAAGAGATATTTAGACCAATTGCTAATACTAGTTTTGGCAAAAAGTACTATAAAGGTAAGATGGATTTATTTTATTTCTTTTTTCATAAGGGAATTGATATCTGTAGAGAAGGAGGAATTATAGAATTTATTACAACCAACTATTATACTACTGCAAATGGAGCAACAACTTTAAGGTTAGATTTTAAGAATAGGACTAATGTTTTGAAATTACTTAACTTTAATGAATTAAGAATATTTGAATCTGCGTTAGGTCAACATAACTTAATTACATTATTAGAAAAAGGTTGCTTGAAAGAAAACTTAGATACTGAAATAGTTAATGTGAAAAAAGAGGGGTATGCAGACAATAGAAATTTGAAAAAAATATTAGAAAACATAGATGACGAAACTGATTATTTTATAAAAGACAAGACTAGTCTATTTGATGGTGAAGAAGCATATATGAGAATTATAGAAGGGTCAGACAGTTATTTGAATTCTATTTTAAATAAGATTTCTAAAGGAATAAAAATTGGTGAAATTTGCAATGTGAATCAAGGGATTGTATCTGGTGCAGATAAATTGTCAAATAGACATATTAATAAATTTGGAGTAAAAGGTAGAAAAGGTGAAGGTATTTTTGTATTGAATGAAGATGAAATAAGAGAAAAAAACTTTCAAATACAAGAAAAAGAATTATTAAAACCTTTTTATAAAAATTCAGATATTTCAAGGTATAAGTCAAATATTAACACTGATAAGAAAATAATTTACATAGATAGAAAATTAAAAAATATTGGCGATAAATTTCCTAATTTAGAAAAACATTTTCGTAAATATTATCCTATATTGTCTCAGCGAAGAGAAGTAAAAAAAGGGTCTATAGAGTTTTTTCATTTACAATGGGGGCGAAACGAAAAAATATTTAGAGGAGAAAAAATAATAGCTCCTCAAAGAAATAAATTAAATACTTTTGCATATAATGATAACCTGTGGTATTCAAGTGCAGATGTGTATTATATAACACCTAAAGATAATAGTATAGAGTTAAAGTATTTATTAGCGATATTGAATTCTAAATTGTATTACATATGGTTTTATTATAGGGGAAAAAGAAAAGGTGAGGCTTTAGAATTGTATCAAACTCCATTAAAAGAGACACCTGTTTTATTGACTAAAGATAGGATGAATGAAATAATTGAATTAGTGGATTTAATACTTGTTGAGAGTGATGAAAATAATAGAAAATTATTAGAAACAAGAATTGATAAAATTATATACCAAATATATGATCTCAACGATAAAGAAATAAAAAAAATTGATGAGATTGTACATAAAAAAGGTTTTTAATTATAGAAAGTACTGTTAAAAAATATAATTTTAAACATTAAAAAAGGAAAAAAGAAACTGTTACAACAGAAGAATTGAAGAAATTAAGATATATATTAAATGATATGGATTTATAATAACGAAAAGTAGCAATTTTACTACTTTTTTCTTTTTGAAGGATTTTCAACACACATTATAAAAATAATACATTGATATGTATTAAAACGATGGCAAAATGTAAAATGCTTTTTGAAATAGTCGAAAATTTTTTTGAAATAGTCGAAAATTTTTTTGAACATATTTGAATTATTGAGGAGTGGGAAAATGATATTTGACATAACATCTCAATTAACTAGCCGAGAATTTTTATGCAGTTTTCTAGAAATAGATAATAAAGAGGTAGATACTTTTATTGAAAAGGTTGATGATCATATTTGTGTTGATTCATTTCTTGACTATGTAGGTAGGTCATTAGAAAACAGAGATATTAGTGACATGTATCTATCTGTAATTCATATTACTACTAATGATGATGAATGCCAAACAATCAGAGATATTGGACTTGTTAATCTTCAACAAGCATTGACTATGGATACCCCTCTAAGACGATATCTGAAACGCTACAATATTCAGTTCGATATATACAATCACCTTATGTGCATCAATAACAACTGTCATGAAATAACGTATGACTCATCATTTTTTGAGACTGAAACAGCTATTGGGAAACTGAATAGTGTGGCTAGGAAAATATATTTTGATCACCAGATAAACGGCTTTTTTTGTGTAAGAGATGCAAAAGGTTATGGTGGATATGTTCATTTGAGACCTGAGATAATTTACGATATAGCTCAGTTAGGAAGCAATCCTTATGATTTTGAGCGAATGTGGATACAAAATAATAAACCGTATCTGATCAAGTTTAATGCACCTGTAGAGTACTTTACATATTACTCATTCTACGGGGATATAGACGAATTCAAAGAAGATTACGGGGATAAAATGGAATTAAAGAAATGGTTAGTTAAAAATGCTTTATTAGTTAACTGGGAATACTATAATTTTGGCGAGTGTCCGCATGAAATCATGGCGTACCTGAAACCTGAAGTATCTATACCATTTAAACTTATTACTGATATACAGCCCATTCTATAAGAAAAATGTATTTATTTGAACCGATTACTGCTTTGCTTTTTAACATTTGAATAAAGATTATAGACAGATTTATTTAAATCTTAGTTTAAATTATAAGTAGCACTCTTGCTACTTTTTTTCTTTTCTAAAGATTTTCAATCCACGCTATAGAAATCATACATTGGAATATTATGTCTAAATAAGGGGTGCATAATAATATAAATAAAAAAACAAAACACATATCAAGAAATAATTTACAATTCCCCTATAATATGATAAACTTAAAATAGTTTCCAATTTATACCTAGAGGTAAATAAATGAAAAAGGAGATGAGATAAATGGGCATAGGAAACAAAATGAATAAAATAATAAAATTAGAAATAAAAACATGATTCAAATAAAGCATAAATAAAGAGTTAAAAAATACAAAAGTATTTTAAAATTAAATAAGTCAGCACCTGCTATCATTTTGTTTTCTATGCTCTAAATGATAGAAAGGGGCTACAACTATGGTAATCTTTTATGATACCTCTTAGTTGAATAAGTTTATAAAACCTGCAGTGATGGAGGTTTATTTGTGTTTTATAAATTTATTTGATTAGGAGGTTTTTTATTTGTAATTTGCTTTTTAAATGGAAGTGGTATATAGGAATATTGCTTCATTCCATTCGCAATATTCTCTTTTTGTGGCAGTATGATACTTTAAGGTATAAAAATTATAAAACTATAAAATAGTCTACGGACTTAAAATTGGAGGCTGATACAATGGATTTTGTAAAGGTTTTAAAGTTAACACAGGGGAATTTAGATTCTAATGATAAAGTCACAGATATTAAGGATGATAATATAACGAGAATAAGTAGATATAATTTTTTAATAAAAGCTCTAGAAACTTTTAACAATAAAAAATTTAATAGTGATGAATTAATTACACAATTTATCAAGATAAATCTTTCAGTAGATAAAGAAAAAGCAAAAGAGCAATGGTTTGATGGTGTAGAGTATGATGGACATATTTATAAGGCTTGGTTTGCTACAGTAGGTGGTATGAAAAAAGAAAATAATGGAATATGTGACACTATATTTATTAGGGAAGATTATGAAGGTTTTGCAGAGATAGTAGAAAGATTAATATCTTTAGATAAGTTTTCAGAACTTGAACAAGAAGAAAGGATAATCTGTATTAATAAAGATGTGATAAGTAGATTGAGTTTAATTACTTCTGATCTAATCACTGAAATAGATATGCCAAACTTTATTGTACTCCCAACGGCAACGATAGAGTGGGTAAGAGATTATAAAACTGTTAAACCAATTAAATATGAAGTAGAGGATAAAAAAGGCAATATGATAGAAAAGATTGATTATGAACTAGTAGATTACCACTTTGACACCAAGAAGATTGATGAAGATGGAGAAAAAATTGATGAAATAGAAGCTTTTGATGGTGGAGGAATAGCAACTCCTAAAGTCTTTAATAGTATTGGTAACTCTCTTAAAAGAGATGATATTGAATTTGCCATTATCAGAGGATATTCAAATGCTATGAAGGGTTTAATTACAAAGTTTGATATTATTAAATATTTAGATTCAATGTATGAAGGGGATACAGAATACTGTAGAAAGATAAATGGAAGGTATGAATTATTAGATAGATGGAATGATTGGCAAGTAGTGACTGATAATACTATGTTACTTAATGAGAGTATGGTTAAGTTAGCTAAGTATTTTGATGATATGAAGGATTATAAGGATAGACTTGAAAAGGTGGAACCTAAATATAAAGACATAATAAAAAAATTATATATAACTAAAGTTAATAAGCCAGATAAAGATATAGGAGATTATAGAAGGAGTAATTATCAAGTGATGAATTCATTGGCATTAACACTCCAAGATTATGCTGAGTTGACAAAGCAAGATAGAAAAGTATTTAAAAAAATATTAAAGCCCTTTGACTATGAGGCAACGACTAAAGAATTTATAGAGAATATAGATTATATTAAGTTATTCTATAATCAATGTGTTAATAGGGAAGTTGATGAAAGTGATGATGATTTTGAAGAGAAGATATTTGACAAGTGTAGTAATGTAGTGGATAAAAGTCATGAGTTAATAAATATTAATCCTGAATTTGTAAAACTAAACTATGTTAAAAGAAATCTAAGAAGGTTAATAGAGAAAAAAGTCAGAGAGTTAGCCTGTGGTAAGGTTACTATAAAAGCAAAATATCAATATATGGCTATAGATCCTATAAGTTATATGAACTTTGCTATGACTAGAAATCAAGGAACAAATGGCTTATTAGAAGGAGAGTTTTATAGTGGCGATTGCAAAGATGGAGATATTAGAACCATACAAAGATGTCCCCAGTCTGCCTATTCTGAAGTACATAATGTTAAATTCATTAGCAATAGTTTCTTAGATACATGGTTATGTAAGAGTAAAGAATTAATATATTTCAATCAAAAATCAGATATCCAAAACCTATTATCCTCAGCTGATTTTGATGGGGATGCTTGTACTGTAATAGATGAGCCTATAATAAGAAATACAGTGGTAACCCCTAAAGATGGTAAATACTTTATAGCACTTAATGATGGGAAAAAACAAGAATTGCCATATAACAAAGAAAATAGATTTGAAAGCACATATGAAGCAGCAGGAAATTTAATAGGAAAAATAGCTTTAAAAGCAGCAAATATTAATTGTGAATGTCAATTAGCACCTAGTTTCTATGATACTGTTAATAAAAAGTTTATTGATTGGTATGACCTTAAAGTAGAGTTTGACCTTGAGGAAAAAGGAGATGAATTTAAAGATTATATTAAGGAAAAAAAGGAAACTGGAGAGTTTGTTGAGGGTTGGAAACCAGAAAAAGAATTAAGACAACATATGAAAAATAAGTTTTATGAACATGAAAAAGAGATATATACAGTTTTATATAACTCTATGATGGCAATTGATGCTGTAAAAACATTAGTTTTTCCTACAAAGAAAGATTTAGAGATACTAGATAAAAAATATTATAAAAAGGTTAATTTTTTAAAGTATAGAGAGAATAACAAAGATGTAGATTTAGATCAGTATTATTATAGTAAAAATAACTTATTAGATAAATTCGCTAATTTATGTGTTCAAAATAAATTTTTAGATATTATAGAAAATAATATAAAGGATAGACCTAAGTTTTCCGATAGAAGTGATTTATTACAAAAGTGTTTTTCTAATGATAATTATGACAAAGATGATTATGATGCTTGTTATAAAGAAATAGAAAAATTATATGAAGATTATAATTCAGAAAGAAAAGTAGCAGAAAGAGAATGTAGTAAAGCTAATAGAAAGTTATATAAAGAAAAAAGATATTATCAAGATGAACTTGGAACTTGGGATAAATGGATTAAAGAGTCCCATGAAATTCAAAGAGAAGAAAATAAACAAGAGAAATATAAGAAATATAAGGAGATTGATAAAAAATATATTCCTATAGGTGAAAATATCATAGATAATTTTGATATGGCAACAATATGTGAATGTATTTCTAACCTATCAAAATGTACAGAGAACTTTATAATATCTTTATTTTGGAAGTGTTTTAGTTATGTACATAAAAAGGGAACTAATATGAGGTATATATATGAAAAATATACTGAGGAAGATGGTCAAAATAAAGAAAAATTTGATATTGAATATTTATATGAAAAGTATATAAGACAAGAGGTGAGAGGATTTAATAATAGTAATGTTATAGAAAATATTGCAACTGAAAATAAAGTAAGACTAGAATTAGAGAAAAAAGTGAGATTTAAAATGAATGAGTATAGTGTAGTTGATGAAATAGAAGAAGGATTAGAAAAGGGGGAATATAAACTAAGTTTAGATGATAATAGAATAGAATCGTTTGAAGAGTTTAAAGAATTAATAGAGGATAAAGATAGTCTAGCAGTAGTTGGCTTTCAAAAAAGAAAAGATGGGACAAATTCAATTGCTAAAACATCATTTGGTGTCATGGTTAAGGTTGAGGAATAGGGGCTTAACGCTCCGCTACCCCTATTCCCTTTTTGTGGAGCATGAATTATAAATAAATAAAAATTATAAGGAGGTCAATAAAATATGGATAATGGAACGATTGTAATATTATTAGAACGAATGGCAGGATGGCTTATGTTTAATAGGTTTCATAAACTAGGGGAAAAGAAAGATTTAAAAGATCTTAATAGAAAAATTTATATATTTAAAGATTCATCTAAATTAAGGCAAGCTATGAATGAGTATGAAAACTATAAACATATAGTTAATTAGAGGAAAGTGGGTGACATGTATATGGGGATAAAAGCAAAAAACAGCAATAAAAGAGTAAGTGAAGTAATTACTATTGATGAAATAAAGAAGTGGGATAAGGGCGATATAATAACAGTTAAGGCTGGAACAGGAAAAGGAAAAAGTTATTTTATTAAAAATTTATTATATGCATTTGCGAAGAAACGTAATAAGAAAATATTATTTTTAATACATAGGATAAATTGTGTAAATCAGTTTGAAAAAGAAATAATAAGAGACAAGAAAACAGATGTTATAGATATTAAAACATATCAGAAAATAGAAGCTTTATATAATAATCATAAAAAAAGTTTTAATTTTTCTGAATATGAATATATAGTTTGTGATGAATTTCATTATTTTATGAGTGATGCTGCATTTAATAAAACAACAGATATATCACTTAATTTAATACTTGAAGAGAATGATAAAACCAAAATTTTCATGAGTGCAACTGGTGACTACATGAAAGCCTATATAAATAATGTAAAGAATAAAGAAACAAATGATTATGAGCTTCCTATAAAATACGATTTTATAGAAGAATTGACTTTTTTTAATAAAGATGAAACTATAGAAAAATTTATTAAAAAAGCTATAGAGAAAAAAATTAAAACAATATTTTTTATACAATCTGCCACAAAAGCATATAATTTTTATAAGAAATATAAAAGGAATTGTTTATTTAATTGTGGTAAGTCAGATAAACATTATAAATATGTTGATAAGAATAAAATTGATAATATGCTTGAAAATGAAAGATTTGATGATTTAATATTAATAACAACAACTTGTATGGATGCTGGGGTTAACATTAAGGATGAAGAAGTGGAACATGTAGTCTGTGATGTTAAGGACATAGGAGTTTTAATTCAATGTATAGGGAGGAAAAGAATACAAAATAGTAAGGAAAAAATATATTTATATATAAAGACAATTACTAATAAACAGTTAGGGGGAATGAAGTCTCAATTGAAATTGAAAGTTGCAAAAGCTGACTATCTAAGAAAACATACGGTTAAAGAATATATACTAAAATATCCTAGACAAAATGATATTAATAATATTGTTTATGCTGATATTGTAGAGGAGGCAGATAAAAGTACTCATAAAGTAAATGAACTAATGTATTTTAAATGTATTTGTGATTGTGCTAATATTGGTACAATGTTATTTTATAAAAAATTTGGTTATTGTAAGTATATAGCAGATATGTTTGGATTTATCGATCAGCAAGGTTATCCTGATTATGATATAATTGATGAAAGATATAAGAAGAAGACATTAGAAGATTATCTGGAAAGTATTGTTGGTAAAAAATTGTATAGAAATGAACAAAAGAAATTAGCTAAAAGGGTTAATATAAAACGCAATGGAAGATTATTAAAGAGTGCAGAATCATTAAATAGTTGCTTTAAAGAGGAAAAAATCCATTACATAGTTGATAACAATAAGGGTAATGTTGATTGGAGAAGAAAACTAGAAGATGGATCTAACAATAAGTATCGTGGCAAAAAGTATTGGATAGTTTTTAAGTTAGTATCATAAGATGTTTGATTGGCAAGAAATTGGATGTAATGCTCTTTAAAGAACTTATCACCCTAAAAATTGCCAAGCATGAATTTACAAGTAATGTTAAAGAAATATTATACTATATAAAAAGAAAAATAAAAAACTATATGCAAAGGGGGTTTGGGGGAAATGCAAAAGACACGGAACGATAGTGGAGTGTCCTTTCCCCCAATAACATAGTAGAGTTAAAGAGTTGTTATTAACTATCTATTCCAACTGGAGTAGGTAGTTTTTTTATGTTTAAAATTAAATTAATTAAAGATAGGAGGATCTATACTATGGAAGTATTAGAAATGATAATGGAGGAGATAGGAAGAGTTAGCTTAGGGTTATGCGGACTCTTAGTATTGAGTTTTTTAATTGAAGGGATAGATAAGGGGGTAAAATGGGTTGCAAATAGAGTTAATAAAATTAGAAAAGCTAATTCCATACGCAAATAATGCAAGGAATAATGAAAAAGCAGTTGATAAGGTTGCTAATAGTATAAAAGAATTTGGATTTAAAAATCCCATATTGATAGATACAAATAATGAAATTATAGCAGGACATACTAGACTATTGGCTGCTAAAAAACTAGGATTAAAGGAAGTTCCTACAATAAAAGTAGATGATTTATCACCTGAACAAATTAAAGCTTTCAGAATTGCAGATAATAAAACAGCAGAGTATAGTGAATGGGATTTTGAATTATTGGCTAAAGAATTAGAAGAGTTAAAAATAGAGGGATATTCATTAGACTTAACTGGATTTGATTTTAGTGAAGCTGAAAAATTAATGGATGAATTTAAAGGAGAAAATGAATCAGATGGAATGGAAGATGAAACAGTTCCAGAACCACCTAAAAATCCAATTACAAACAGAGGTGACATTTGGCTACTTGGTAAACACAGATTAGTGTGTGGTGATAGTACAGTTAAAGAGGATATGGAAAAATTAATGGATGGAAAGAAAGCAAATTTAATTGTTACAGATCCACCCTATAATGTGGATTATACTGGAAAAACTAAAGATGCATTAAAGATTGAAAACGATAAAATGGATAATGATAGTTTTTATAATTTTTTATATGATGCCTTTACTAGATTGTATGAGGTGGCTGATGCTGGAGCAGGAGTATACATATTTCATGCAGATAGTGAAGGATTAAATTTTAGAAAGGCTATGATAGAATCAGGTTTTAAATTGGCTCAATGTTGTATATGGGCAAAACAAACAATGGTCATGGGGAGGCAAGATTATCATTGGCAACATGAGCCTGTGTTATATGGATGGAAACCTACAGCTGGGCATTATTGGAATAGTGACAGAAAGCAGACAACATTATGGCATTTTGATAGACCATTTAGAAATGAATTTCATCCGACCATGAAGCCAGTAGATTTAATATGTTATCCAATAAAAAATTCAAGTAAGATTGGTGATTTGGTACTTGATAGCTTTGGTGGTTCAGGTTCTACTTTAATGGCTTGTATAGAAACCGATAGAATATGTTATACCATGGAATTAGAAGAAAAGTATGCAGATGTGGTAGTGAATAGATATATTAATAAAATGGGAAGTGATGATATCTATTTAATAAGGGGTGGAGAGAGAATTTCATATAATGAAATAAAAGAATAATTCCTTTGATGTATTGATTTAGCTGTGTTTGAGAGGTATGATGTGAGCACCAATTAAATATGGAGGTGCTTATGATGAAAGAATGGCTTATTAAAACTACCTTGCAAGGATTGATATTTACTGCTAGGGAGAAGCAATGTGTTCTTGGAGAGGATGCTAAGAAAGATATCAAGCAGATTAAGGAGATGTGTGAGGAGTTGGTGAGGTTTTGGGATTTGGATGAAGGATTTATTGATGAATTTTATATGGAAGTAGAGAGTATGGGGGCTGAGTAATCAGTTCCTTTTTTACTTGAGAATATCATGAATATGATGTATAATTATGGAAATAAAATAAACATTTTGAATTATAATATGATATGTGAGGAGATAAAAATGCAAATTGATAATTTTATTGATATTAATAACGAAGTAAATAAAAATTATATAGACTTTTCTATAGAACCTAAAATAAAAACTCCAGTTGGGGAAATACTCATTAATTTATATTTAGATAATGAAATGTTTAGTATTAAAAATTTTAATATATTTAAATATAAAAGTGGTTATCTATTTCATTGTGAATCAAAAATGTTTTTAGTACAGTTGTTAATTATTGAAGAAGATAAACAAGTTACTGATGATATAAGGGTTGACGGTAGATATAGTATTAAGTGGAGAATTAAAGCTTATGATGAAATAAAGAATTTGAAATTTGAAACTAAAATAAATGAAAAAAACAGATGGAAAGATGCTTATAGTGATAGTGGAGAATGGATGGCAGCAAAAACATGGGATAATGGCGAGAGAATGATAACAATAGCTACAGAAGATGAAGATAGTTTAGAAGGAAGAGCTAGAAACGACAATTGGATACCAATTAGATTAAAAGATATATTTATTGAACCGAAAAATGGGTACATAATAGTATATACACCTGAGTATACGGATGATGGTATGATAGTAGAATTTCCGAATCTATTAAAGGATGAAAAAGTTTTGGTCGAATTTGGGGTATCATGGTATCAATATAAAAATGATAATGAATTTGAATTTATTAAAACATGGTATGGTGCAGATCCAAGCTTACTATAATAATAAAGTATATTTCTAAGTTGTCCATTTCCTTTTACTGGTATATAATTATTGGTGAAAGGGGATGGAGACTATGGATATTGAAGAAGTTGTTTTAAGAGAATTACCATTAGGAGAGGGATTTAACTACAAAACTCTTTACAATGACGATAGAGGAGCAGTCCATAAGGAAGAATACAAAGGATTACTTTATAGTTGTTTAAAAGAAAAAGTAATTGAAGTAAAAAAATATTTAGTGGAAGAGAAAGTAGCATCAATGGTATTTTATGATATTGCTGATAGATCTGGTAAAGAAGAGCATCAGTTAAAAGAGAAGTTAAAAGAGTATCATCAAGAGAGTTATTATAATGTTGCTCCATTCATATATTTATTAGAGAAAATTGAACCTAATTATAAACTGAGTAGTAAAAGAGAAGAATATAAAGATCCTATGTTAGAATATCCAGATAATATTATTATAGGACATAAGTTTGAAGGAACAAATGCTTTTACTAGACTATTTTTAAAAGATAGCAAAATAGCAATTAATTCATTTAATGATAATATAGAAAATTTAATGGATACATTAGAACTTGACGGTATATCAGTTTATGTACTTGATGTTGAAAAATTTGGTCATAGAGAACAAGATATTGTATTATATAAATTAACAAAAAGAAAAGAGTTTAATAAATTAAAATATGAGGCTCAACATAAGTTTTTAGAAGAAATATCAAAGCATAAATTATAATACTAAAAAGAGATGTTAGACAACCTAATATCTCTTTTTCTTTGCTGAAAATAGAAGGAGGTGAGGTGATAATTGAGTAGAAAAGGAATACCAAATAATATAACTAAGTGGGATACTCATGTGGCACCTCGATTATCTGACATTAAAAGATGGATAATTGAAGGAGCTACTGATAGAGAGATTTGTGATAAGTTAGATATCAGCCATGACACATGGTATAGATATATGAAAGAGCATAAAATACTATCTGACCTCGTTTCCATGGGGAAGTCTGTTATGGATTCTCGAGTAGAAAAAGCACTTTTTAAATTAGCATTAGGTTATGAGTATGAAGAAATAAAAACTATAGTTGAAGAAGGAAAGAATGGTAAAAAGAAAACTAGGATAGAAAAGGTTAAAAAATATCAACCACCAAATGCTACAGCTTTATCCTTTTGGTTAAGGAATAGACAACCTGAAAAATGGAATGAAAGAAAAGAGGTTATAATAGATACTAAAGAAAATGAAGAAGCAAGAAAGAAACTATTCCTTGAAATGATAGATGATGATATTGTTGAAGCTGAATATTCAGAAGTAGAGAATAAAAAGCTAGAATCATCTAAAGAAGAACAGTAAGATAATAAGTAGTATAAAGATTATGTATTCAGTTTTTAGGGAGATAAATGCCCTTTTCATTGCAATTATTAGTCTAAATTAGCCTGAACTGACTACATAATGACGGTTATGTATTGAGTTTTATCTTTACTTTCAGTACCTATAGAGGTAACATTAACACACCAAATAAAGTGTGGAGGTGCTGAGTATGGCTTATATAAAGGCTTTTAAGCAGTATCTATTAGGTCAAGACAAAAGTGATAATACTATGTCTTGTTACGTTAGGGATACAAAAGTTTTTATTAATTGGTACAGTAGCCGAACTGATTATGGATTGGATAAACTTATAGAACTAGATGCAGTTGAATATAAAAAGTATCTGCAAAATGGTTCTGATTCAATCATAACTGTAAATAGGAAGATTGCAAGTGTAAATTCCTTTTTAGGTTGGCTATATAGGGAAGGAAAAGTTGAAAGGGAACTTAGTATTAAACCTATTAAAAACAAGGACACGAAGCAATATAAAGGCTTAGATGATAAAGAGTTAAGGAAGATTAGAGCAGAGATACATAGGTCAGAAGATAAGATGCATATAGCTATAATAGAATTACTACTTGGAACTGGAATCAGGGTAAGCGAATTAGTAAATATTAAACTGACAGATATAGAAATATCCCCTAGAAAGGGAAAAATATTAGTGCTTGGAAAAGGAAATTCAGTAAGAACTGTTCCTTTGAATAAGGATATTAGAAAAGCTATTACTGAATATTTGGAAGTTAGAAGGAAATCAAAAGATGAACACTTATTAATAGGGCAAAGAGGAGCATTGAAAAGAAATGCTATCAATCTAATATTGAAGAAGTATGGTGCTAGAGTAGGTATTAAAGTAACTCCCCATAAATTAAGACATACACTTGGATATAAGCTGGTGAAGAAAGGTAAAGCTATAACAACAATCCAACAGATATTTGGACATGACAATATACAGACCACTAATATATATACCTTAACTACTGAAAAAGATAAGAGAGAAGCACTTGAAGGATTAGAATGGTAAATAACCATTCTTTTTTTGCTTCTAAATGGGAGGGGTACTTCTATTTTGAGGAGAATGGTAGTCAGTAGATGGTGTAGAAATTTTTGACAAATAATTATGATATCGTATATAATTAATCAATAAAACAGATTTTTTAGATGGAGGAGAAAATGGAAACTACATATATTGAGTCAACATTTGAAAAACTTATACCTAATAAGTTACCATATAATATTTTTTGGGTTATTTTATCAGTATTAACATATTGTATTTCAGAATTAATTCTTTTTTTGTTTCATGAAGATAGATATTTTGTATTTCAATTGTTAATAATAGGAGGAGTGTTAACTTGGCCTATTTTTTATAGAATCTATTCTAAAAAATTTTATGATTTATTCAAAGATATAAAGGCGATATTTTGGGAAAATGATAATGATGCTAATGAGTGGTATGTAAATAATTCTAAAAGAATATTTGCTCTCAATACAATAGTGTCAAAACTTTTAGTATTACTTTTGATGGTATTAGGGATTTTGACATTAATATATTTAGGCTTACCTTTTAATAATACTAGCGTTAATGTTATGGCTGTAATAGGATTTCTTGTAATATACTTTATAGCTATTAACTCTGTTAATATTATGGTGCAGATGTTTATAACACTATATAAATTGTCTGAATTGGTTCCTAAAGTTGGTTTTTACCGTTATTCGCATCCAGCATTTTTAAAAATTAAAAAATTATACTTAGAGTTTGGAGTAGTTACTAGTATTATATATTTTGGACTTGTACTTAGTTTTAATTGCAGTCCATATAATATGAATCTTGTTTTGTTAGCGTGGTTGTCTTCTATTGCTATTCTACCTTTAGGGATGTATGTTTGTGCTTCGCTACTTTCAAAAAAGATAATATTAAAAGCAAGAGAATATCAAACAGATAAAATTGATTCAAAGATAGAATCACAATATAAGAAGTTAGAAAAAGAAGCTGATATGGATGATATTATTAAACTTAAAAACTATATGGATATCAAAAATAATCTACTGAAATATCAAATAACTCAGAATAAGATAAATTCGATTTTTGCATTAATTATAGCATTCATTAGTTTGGTGTCACAAATTATAACAATAATCAAAGGATTAGGGATCAAAGGTGTTTTTAGGGGGTAATAATTATTAAATATAAATTAGAATTACAACAACAGAATAAAATATTGAAACAATACATGGAGAAATATTTCTCTCAATCAAAGATAAAAGAACTAATAGAAACATTCACATTTTCAGAACTCCGTAAACTATTAGGAGAACTGGATATAGAATTCTTTGCTCTCTGTTACTTTCCTAAATACTTTGATAGACAATTTGGGAGATTTCACAGGGAGCTTTTTACTGAATTAAAATATATGCTAAATAATAAAGGGTTGATTGAGGCTTTTGGACTCCCAAGGGAGCATGGGAAAAGCACAATCAACTCATTTTTATTTCCCTTGTATTCTACACTATATAATAAATCACAATTCACATTGATAATATCAGCTACAGAACAAATAGCACTACCTTTTCTTGATATGATAAAGGATGAACTTGAAAATAATGAATTATTAAAAGAGGACTTCGGTGTTGAGAAAGGCAACAGATGGAATAATAATGAGATATGGATTAAAAGTAGAGGTGTACTTGATTCTTGTATTATGATTCGAGGAATAGATGGTTCGCTTAGAGGAATACATTATAAGCAGTATAGACCTAACTTAGTATTGTTAGATGATTTATTAAAGGATGATACAGCTAAATCAGAAACTAAGAGAGAACAAGTTAAAAGTACATTTAGAGATGTAGTTATTCCGATAGGAACTAAAGATACGAATATATTAGTAGTTGGTACAATTCTACATGAAGAGGATTTGATGTCTGATTTATTGAAAGGTAGAATACCAGGGGTTAGGAGTATAAAGAAGTCAGCTATTATAAATTGGTCAGCACGAGATGATCTTTGGAGTAAATGGGAAAAATCATATAATAATTTGAAGGACTTAGATAGGATAGAAACTGCTAAGTCTTTTTTTTATGTCCATAAACAAGAAATGCTAGAGGAAACAGAAATATTATGGGATGAATATTTAGATTACTATTATTTAATGTGCAAAAAGCAAAGCATGGGAGATAAATCTTTTTATAAAGAAATGCAAAATGATCCAAGAAGTACAGATGATTATGTGTTTCAGGATATTGGTTATTGGGAGAAGTTGCCTGATCTTGAGGAGATGGAAATTGTTATATATATTGACCCAGCAATAAAAGCTGGTAAGAGAAACGATTATAGTGCTATTACTGTATTAGGACAACATAGAAAAACGAAGCAGATGTATGTAATATATGGTAATATATATAAACTACTACCAGATGATTTATTTAAGGTAGCCATTGAAAAAATAGAAAATTATAGTCCAGATAAAATTGGCTTTGAAGTTAATCAAGCACAGAGTTATATGAAGCAGAAGTTTGAAGAGGAACTATGGAAAAATAAAATTTATATATCAGTTGAGGAGATAAATAGCAGAGGTAATAAGCATGAAAGAATTATGAGCCTTGAGCCAGATGTAAAGAAAGGACATATACTGTTCAATTCTTCCAATGTGAGTTATAATAATCAAGTAAGGGATTATAATAAATTTGCTAAAAATGATGATTCACCAGATAGCTTATATGGAGCAGTTCAATTAGTTCAAGGAGTACAGAAGTTGAAGTTTTATGATAGAAAGTTGCTGTTTTAAAGAAAAAAATACACTTAATATAGAAATTGGGGTATAATAGTAGTATAATGATTGGTATGGTTATTTGATTAAATCTAAGATTTGTAAATAAGGGAGGGACTTTAATATGAATAATCAATATTCTGCTTTAGAGATTGCAAGATATATTATTAATAAATGTACTGTAGAAAACTCTCCAATAAGTAATTTACAATTACAAAAGATATTGTATTTTTTACAGAAAGAATATCTTGTTAATAGAAATAGTGTTTTGTTTTCTGATGAAATTCAAGCTTGGCAATTTGGACCAGTAGTGCCAGAAGTATATTATCAATATTGTGGTTTTGGTTCAATGGCTATTACAATGAACTATGAAGTTGAAATAGGTGCTGATGACATTAGCATAATTGATCGTATTGTAAATGAAAAACGTTGTAAAAATCCATGGGACTTAGTTTCAGAAACACATGTCGATGGGAAAGCATGGGCTATAGTTTATCGTGATGGAATAGGAAATCATAGTATCATACCAACAGAATTAATAAGAACGAGAGGGTAGTAGGTTTTGGAAATTACAAATATAGATAAAAATAGAGATAAATTCAAAATGCTTTTATTTAAAATGGCTAAATCACAAGATATTTTGAGTACTCCTAAACAGAAAAGTGATGTCTATATTGAGTTAGAATCTATTTATTATGATTTGGATAACCCAGATGAATTTAGACACTTTTATTCTGATATTTTTGCAGTTATATCTCAGATAGATAAAGAACCACAGTTGGGAAATACAGAAATATTAAGTCAAAACATGGATATTATCAGAAGGGGGTATAAACCTCAAAATAAAGATGAAAATAAAGGCATACTTATAGATGTCAGCAAGCAGATTAATAAGTTATATGATCATATTAATTTAGATATAGCAAGGCTGAATTATTTTAAAACAATAGAATCTAGAACTCAAAGTGATTTGCAAAAAGTTAATGGAACTTTGAATAAAGTTGAAACATCAGTAAAAGAAATGGAGGACAATATAAAAAAAGCTGATGATATGGAAAAGCAGTATATTACTATACTTGGTATTTTTGCGGCGATTGTTTTGGCTTTTACAGGCGGGATAGCGTTTTCAACATCGGTATTAGAAAACATAGCAAATGCTAGTATATATAGGCTTGTATTTATTACAGTTGCATTGGCTTTCATCTTAAGTAATACAGTTTATATTTTAACTAGATTTATTTTAGAATTAAATAAGAAGGAAGATAAAGTCATAGATTATCCAAAATTTATGAAAAATTTAAATATTGTGTACATTGCAGCTATAGTAATACTAATTGTTTGTTGGTTATTTGATGTTAAAAAAGCTGCAGAATTGTTTAGAAATTGGATTTATTAAAGCTGTTTGTATTTGTATACAGATGGCTTTTTTTATTTTTTGAAAGGAGCTGATAATTTGCAAATAACAGAAAAGTTAATATTACAATGTCTAAAGGAACTTGAGAAAACAGCATTATCTAAGCAGAGATATCAAGATTATTATGAAGGAAACCATAATATCTTAAAAGACTACGCTATGCAGGACAGTAGAAGTAATATGAAGTTAGTTTTCAATTTTCCTAGGAAATTTGTTGATAATGAAACAGGCTACCTTTTGGGTAAGCCTGTTAATTTTGTGTCCAAAACTGATGATGAAGATATAATTGATGTTATTGACAAAAATATAAGTCATTGGGATAAGGAACATAATATTAATCTTAGAAAGGAAAGTGAAATATTTGGAGAAAGCTATGAGCTAGATTACATCAATTCAGATGGTGAGTTCTGTGCCACAATACTAAATCCACTTAATAGCTATGTATTAGAAGATGGGACTGCTGAAAGAAATTTACTATTAGCTATACATAAATTTAAAAGGAGATTTGATGATAAAACCTATCTTGATGTATATACAGATACTGAAATTATCCATTATGAAATAGAAAATAGAGATGGATTAAAGGAGATAGGGAGACATAGCCATATCTTTGGAAGAGTCCCTGTAATAGTATGTCCAGCCAATAGTGAAAGAAGAAGTGGATTTCAAGATGTAATTTCTTTATTTGATGCATATAACTCTATTAATTCAGATTTGTGTAATGAGATAGCTGATCATAGAAATGCTTATCTTGTAATTGAAAATGCAAAGATTGAAGAAGAGGATTTATTAAAGATGAAAAGTATGGGAATTATACAAGTACCAAAGGGTGGAGCTGTTAAGTGGCTTACTAAGGATATTAATGATTCCTTTGTAAAGAATGAACTAGATAATATTGAAAGAAAAATATATGATATGATGGATGAGGTGAATTTCAATGAAAACTGGGCTTCAAACACATCATCATTGGCACTTCGGAATAAACTTTTAAATCTTGAAAATAGAGTAGCAATGAGAGAAGCTATGATGGAAAAGGTAATTAGGCAAAGGCTTAAGAACCTTTTTATTTTTTTGTCTAAAAAAGAAGGTAAACAATTTGACTATAGAGATGTAGCAATTAAATTCACAAGAAATCTTCCAACAGATCTTGTGGGTCTTGCAGATGTAATAGTAAAACTTCAAAATGTATGTTCACAGGAAACCTTGCTTACATTATTGCCTTTTATAGAGAATCCAAAGGTAGAAGTGAGTAAATTCAAATCAGAGGAGGAGATGATAGATATTGATAATTGGAAAGAAGGTTTAAAGATTGGAGGAGGTGATACTAGAAACTAAACAGAAAGCAATAAAAAAAGTAGAGGATAAGATAAAGGATACCTATAAGGAACATGAAAAAATACTTAGTATATTTCTTTTATTATTAATAGATTACTTTGATAAGTATTCTATAGGAGAGAGGTTTTCAGTAAATAGGCATCAGAGAAGAGCAATACTAAAAGATGTTGAGAGAAGGATTATTAAGGAAATAAAAGCATTCGGATATAGAGAAGTTGAATTTAATAAAAGGGTACTAGGAGAGATTATAAAGGATACATATAAGAGTCATTATGATTTTATTGGAGGTGATAAGAATATATTATTAAATCCATTTTTAATTCAGGATATTATATTTAGAGATTATAAAGGCGATAGAATAGATAATCGTATTATAAATAATAAAAAGAAACTAGCTAATAGACTGTATAAAGGATTTGATAAAGCATTAATTAATAATGATACCCTAGGGGAAACTTCAAAGGAGTTAAAAGGAATATTTAACAAGTCAAAATATGAAAGCTATAGATTACTTATGAATGAACAAGCGAGAGTATTTAATGCAGTACAGACTAAAATATTTATAGATGAATCAACCATTGAAAAAGTTATGTGGGTATCGGTTTTATGTCCAAATACATGTCCATATTGTGAAATGATGGATGGAAGTGTATTTGACATAAATGATTCTAGTAGACCAGAAATACCAGCCCATGTTCTATGTCAATGTTACTGGATACCAGTATAGTAAAAAGATAATGTGTCTTTGGTTTTATAAGTCAAAGGGACAAAATACAAGGAGGAATTTATTATGAAATTTGAAGAAGTTAAAAATTATATTGAGGAAAATAGAGAATCAGAAGAAGTAAAATCATATCTTCAGGAGCTTAACTCATTAACTGTTGAAGGTGTGAAAGGTTTTATTGAATCAGATGAGAATGCTAAAAGTTGGCTTGATTCTATTAAAGATAAGCATTTAGCAAAGGGAATTGGAACATGGAAAAGTAACAATCTTGAAAAGCTTATAGATAAAGAAATTGAGTCAAGGTTTCCAGAGAAGGATGAAAAAGATATCGAAGTTGAAAAGCTTAAATCAGAAGTAGCAAATATGAAAAAAGAAAAGCAAAGGGAAGTTTTAACTAACAAAGCCATCAAAATAGCAAATGAAAAGCATCTACCACTTAGTTTGGTGGATTTTTTTATTGCTGAAAATGAGGAAGATACATCTAAGAATTTATCTGTTCTTGAAGATGTATTTAGTAAATCGGTTCAAGGTGAAGTTGAAAAAAGATTGAAAGGTGATGGTTATACACCACCAAAGGAAGATAACAAACAAACCTTTACATTGGAAGCTGTTAAAAACATGTCCCAAGAAGAAGTAAATAAAAACTGGGACAGTGTTAAAGAGATATTAAAAAATGAAAATTAGAAAGGATAAGGTGATAATATGTCAGTACAAAATTTTATACCAACTATATGGAGTGCAAGGTTAAATGAAAAATTTAAGAGAAATTTAGTATATGGAAACTGTGTTAATACAGATTATGAAGGAGAAATCAATGGACAGGGAAGTACAGTTAAGATTAATTCTATAGGTTCAGTTACAATAGGTGATTATGATAAAACTACTGGTGTTGGAAAACCAGAGGAGCTTAGTAGTGAACAAACATCATTAGTAATAGACCAAGCTAAGTATTTTAATTTCCAAGTAGATGACATTGATAAGGCACAGGCTAATGTAGATTTATTAGAGGGAGGAATAAAGGAAGCTGCTTTTGGACTTGCTAATACCTGCGATAAATACATAGCAGGATTTTATACAGAGGTAAAGGCAGGTAATATAATAGGAGATGATACAACACCTATTGTTCCAACTAAAAGTGATGCCTATGACTATCTTGTGGATTTGGGAGTTATATTAGATGAGAATGATGTTCCAGAAGATAATAGATTTGTTGTTGTTCCAGCATGGTTCTATGGGTTGCTTGTTAAAGATCCAAGATTCACAAAGGAAATGGATGTTATGAGAACTGGCTTTGTAGGTAATATAGATAATATGGCAGTATATAAATCAAACAATGTTCCAAATACTGCAGGAACAAAATATAAAATTATAGCAGGTCATAAAAGTGCAATTTCCTTTGCAGGACAAGTTGATTCAGTAGAAGCATATAGACCAGAATCACAGTTTAGTGATGCTATTAAAGGACTTGAAGTTTATGGTGCTAAGGTTATTAAACCAGAGGCATTAGCAATACTTATAGCAAATAAAGCTTAAAGATTTTATAAAGTATAAAACTTAGGGGTGTGCCTATTGGTACATCCCTTTAAAATTTGAAAGGAGTGATACTATGACATGGTATTTAAATAAAGAAACAGGAATGAAATGGGAAGTTACAGATGAGGAATTAATAAAAAGATTATCTAAGGATAAAAATTATGAGTTTATTAAAACAGCAAAGAAGAATTCTACAAAATCAAAGAAAACAAGTAAGAAGTAGGTGATAGTATGGATAATTTAATATTAATGAAAGAACTTTTAGGAATTGATACAGAGGATACTTCAAAGGATAGTATCCTCAATCATTTCTTAAATAAGGCAAGGAATATTATACTTACATATTGCAATGTAGATGAATTATCATCAGATTATGATGGTGTAGTTGTAGATTTTGCAGTATATCTATATAAGAATAAAAATAATACAGGAGTTATGAAGAAAATAGAAGGTGAGAGAAGTGTTACATTTGAAATAGGTCTTCCTGAGAATATAAGATTAGCATTGCCACTGCCTAAGATAAAGGTCGGTGGCTATTAATGTTTTATGATACAGAAATAAAGGTGCTCGATAAAAATTTAATGGAGGTCAAAACAATTATGGGAGATTTACAGCTTTTTTATAAGGTAATTAGATTTGAAGATGATATAGATGTAGTAATTAGAAATAGAGTGTTTTGTGATAGAGAATCTTGTATCAATAGTGGAAGTTATTTTTTAATAGAAGGGATTAGATATAAAGTTATTGATATCAAAAAGTGGAGTGACTATTTAGAAATACTAATATATGAATGTGGTGGGTAGGTGGTTTGATTGAAAAGAATAGATGATTATTTGGATTTTTTACTTCAGGAAAAAGGAGAAGATATTTTATTTAAAGGTCAGAATAAGAAAGCTATAATTTCAGATGCAAAAAATAAAATTAATTTTTATGATGATAAATTTATAAGAACAGATTTTGAAATAAAAACTGGAAATGTAATAACTTATCAAGATAGAAAATGGCTCATTATTAGTGAAGTGGATAAGAATAAAAAGTCATATAAGGCTAGAATGAGGAAAAGTAACTTTGATATTAATTTTATCATTAACAATGATGTAAAAAATATCAACTCTATAATAGAAAATTTAAAATTTACTCTAGATGACTCTAATGCAATACCCCTGGATGATTATGATATTAGAGTAATAATGGGAGATAGTGAAGTTACTGAAAATATAGATGTAAATGATCGTTTTATTAAAATGGGCAAGGCATGGAAAGTAGTAGGAATAGATAAAACTAAAAAGGGATTGCTGATACTAGAATGTAATAAAGATAGTTTTGTTAGTGGTGATGATAAAGAAAATGAGATAGCTAATGCAGATTCACTAAAACCACCTATTCCAACTACGGATTATAGCATTGAATTAGAACCTTCTATGACTGGTACTTATAATGATTTTAGAGTTATTATTGATTATGAAAATACATTTACTGCTAAAGTCAAAAATAATGACACGCTAGTTGATGAGCCAGTACAGTTTAGTATTACTGGAGATGTAAACCAACTAGAAATAATGTCCCAAACAGATAAAGAAATAACTTTAAAAGGCAAAGATTTTGGTAATATAACACTTACTGTAGCGTTGAAGAAGGATAATACAGTTACTATAAGTAAGGATATGCCGATAGAATACATTTATTAATGTCCTTTAATTAGGGCATTTTTTTATTTTTTGGACTTGTAGTGTAGATATAGGACAAATTGATAACTTCATATATATATTTCAAAGGGGGTTTTATATGAGAAAAAAGACAAAGTTTATTGTTAAAGAGACATTCGCCAATGAAAATCTAAGTGATATGAAAGATAACTTTATAGATAAATTTATAAATATAATCGTGAGATCGGAAATAAGTCAAAATCAATAATTTGGTTGGGGGATTACGAATCCCCCAACAACTAAATAAGAAGGAATCCCTCAATAACTAAAATAGGACTCCCACAATAATTATTAAAGTGAATAAATTAAGTTGAAGTATAACTATCTATTTGGGTATAATGGTGTTAAGGTAAGTAGGTAGTTATACTTCTGTTTTATTAAGGAGGTAACTACAAATACTATGGAAAAAGTAGCTATATATTGTAGGTTAAGCGATGAGGACAAAAATAAAACCAACGGTTATGATGATAGCCAGAGTATTGCAACTCAAAAGGCTATATTAACTAGGTATGTTAAAGAAAGAGGATGGCAGATAGGGGATATATATGTTGATGATGGATATACGGGATTAAACTTTGATAGACCTTCTTTTCAGAGGATGTTAAAGGATATTGAGGAGAAAAACTATACAGTAGTAATAACTAAAGATATGAGTAGATTAGGAAGGGATTATATTGATGTAGGGTATTATACTGAAAGATATTTCCCTGAAAAACAAATACGATATATTGCAATAGATGATAATGTTGATACTGAAATGGACTCAAATAATAATGATGTAGCACCTTTTAAAGCAGTAATCAATGATATGTATAGTAAAGACATCAGCAAAAAAATAAAAAGTTCCCTTAATTCAAGAAGACAAGAAGGAAAGTTTATAGGCTCTTTTGCACCATATGGATATAAAAAACACCCAGATAATAGGAATAGACTTATAGTAGATAAAGAAGTGGCTAATGTTATTAAACAAATTTATGATTGGTATTTGCTGGGAGTGGGAACACAGAAGATAGCCTATAGATTAAATGAAAGGGGAATTCCTAATCCAACATTTTATAAAAAACAGCAAGGTTTAAAATTTAAAAATTCTTCTCAAACAGATGCCTACGGTCTATGGAATAAAACTACAATTAGAAGAATATTGAAAAATCCAGTATACATCGGTCATATGGCACAAGGAAAAAGGAAAAAAGTAAATTATAAATCTAAAAAGGTGATACCAAATAAAAAAAACAATTGGATTTTGGTGGAAAATACCCATGAAGCTATAATAGATGAAGAAACTTTTAAACTTGTTCAAAATAGATTGAAAACTAGGAGTAGAAGTACAGGAACTGGTAAAGCACACCTATTTGCAACTAAATTAAAATGCTTAGACTGTGGTAGTACACTGTATAAAATTAAAGCAGGGAATGGATATGAATATTTAAGGTGTAAGTTATATGCTAGAGATCCTAAGAAAAAGTTATGCACTAGCCACAGTGTTAGATTAGATAACTTGATTGAAGTTGTAGAGAGTAGAATAAGAGAATATATAAAAATGTTAGATGATGAGAGTAATCTAGAAAATAGGTTAAGTGAAAGAGAAGAGTTTCAAGAGAGGGTATCTAATTTTAAAGATGAATTGGTTGGAATAGAAACACGGATAAAGGAAAAAGAGAAAATGATGAAAAACTTATATATTGATAAGGTAAAAGAGTTAATAACAGAGGAGCAATTCATCCAGTTGAATAAGGAGTTCAGTAGTGAAAAAGATAAACTTCTTGAAAGGAAACGGGAAATAGAAAGTAAAATTTATAATATTAAATCAAAATCCAGCAATGTTGGTAAATGGATAGATATTGTAATGAAGTATAAAAACTTCGATAAACTAACCCATGTAATGGTTAATGAATTAATTGATTACATTGAGATAGGACAAAAAAATAGAAAAATAGGAGAACAGATAATCAATATACATTGGTTATTCTAATTTGTGTTTAAGAACCCCTTCACATGTAGTAGATCCCAAAAATCCAGGAGCCGTAGATGAAATAATCCATTTAGGAGACTATTGGGATGTAGATAAAATGGAATCAAATAAGTTTGATATATTAGAGAGTATAGAAAGAAACGGTAAATTCTATAAAAGGGCATATAAATACTTAGGAGCAGCAAGACTTATAATAGAGGATATAATATGGAAGATAGGAGAAGCAATGGATTTTGGTAAGATTAATCTTTTAACTTATAAATTAATAAAAGATATATTTAAAGATATGGAGATAAAAGAATTTACGGGAAAAGTAAGAGAACTATTTGGTAGTGCCTATACTCCGGAAGGTTGGGTTGAGTATACTGATACTTTATTACAAAATCTAAGGGAGATATATTATATAACTGGAGAAATTGGAACAGGTAAATCTACATTATTAGAAAAAATATATAAAGAAGGGGTTATTAGAGGCTTAGATGTAGAGGTATATCATAGTCCTCTTATACCAGAGAAAATAGAAACTATTATAATAAAGGAATTAGGTATTGGACTTACAGTAAGTGATAAGGCTAAAAAATTTGAGTATAGTGAAATAGATTTAGACGAATATTTAGATAGGGATAGATTAAAAGTATATGATAAAGATATAAAAGATGATAAAAAAGTATTTGATGAGTTATTAGATGTGGCAATATCAAGTTTATCAAGTGCTAAGAAAAATCATGATGGTATAGAGGAATATTATGTTCCTAATATGGATTTTGATAAGATAGAAAAACTTAGAAAAGGGATAATAGATAGAATGTTAAGTTATGATGAGTAAGGGGGCTGTCGGAAAATAGCAAATTTTAACTCGCCAGACCACAAATAAAGAAAAATGCTTAAGAACTTAATTTTAACTAGAAGTAAGTTTTTAAGCATTTTCTATTTTTTGACAAGAAAATTATTTCT